>NZ_LSJO01000081.1:0-28891 GCF_001556735.1 Sphingomonas sp. CCH9-F2
ATTCGAAGCGCCTGCCCGCCGCCGAGCGCGCGCGGCTGTGCGCACGGCTGACCGACTGCGCGGTGGTGGGGATCGGCATCGTCGAGCCGGCGGAGATCGACACGCTCAACATCCACTGGGCGACGATGAAGGCGATGACGCTGGCGGTGGAACAACTGGCGGCGGCGCTGGGGCGCGCGCCCGGGCACGTGCTGGTCGACGGCAACCGCCTGCCGCGCTGGGGCTATGCCGCTAGCGCGATCGTCGGCGGCGATGCGGTCAGCCGCTCGATCGCCGCCGCCTCGATCATCGCCAAGCATACCCGCGACACGATCATGATCCAGGCGGCCGAGGCGCATCCGCATTACGGATGGCACAGCAACAAAGGCTATGGCAGCGCCGCTCACCTCGCCGCGTTGCGCCAGCATGGGCCGTCGCCGCTGCACCGGCGCAGCTTCGCGCCGGTTGCGCAACTCGAACTGGTGCTGACGGGGCCGGCGACGGGGGCGTGATTCGGCGCGGGGGTGCGCGGGTCGCGGGCCAAATGCGACGAAGCGAGTGGCGTTGAGTCTTTCGCGCAACACACCAGTGGTTGAGTCCGCGCCGCCCGCACAGACTCAATATCTGGTCATGGCCCCGGAATGTTCCGCCTGCACAACGGATTCCTGCCGAGTCGCGTTAACCAATGTTTGCTTGACGGAAACCATCTTTGCCGCACTTTCGCCCCTCGAAACGGGGGATGAACGATGGGGGTGATCGAGAAGGTCGCGCGCAAGGCGCGCCAGACGGTGGAGGCGGAGGCCCCGCTGCCGCTGGACCAGATCGTCATGGGCGATTGCATCGCCGCGATGAAGGCGCTGCCGTCGAAGTCGGTCGACATGGTGTTCGCCGACCCGCCCTACAACCTGCAACTGGGCGGCGAACTGTTCCGCCCGGACGGCAGCCATGTCGATGCGGTGACCGACGACTGGGACAAGTTCGATACCTTCGCGCAATATGACGCCTTCACCCGCGCGTGGCTGGCGGAGGCGCACCGCATCCTGAAGGACGATGGCACGATCTGGGTGATCGGCAGCTATCACAACATCTTCCGCGTCGGCACCGCGGTGCAGGACCTGGGGTTCTGGATCCTCAACGACATCGTGTGGCGCAAGGCCAATCCGATGCCCAATTTCCGCGGCACCCGCTTCACCAACGCGCACGAGACGCTGATCTGGGCGTCGAAGGGCGAGAAGGCGAAATATACGTTCAACTATCGCAGCATGAAGACGCTGAACGACGAATTGCAGATGCGGTCCGACTGGGAATTCCCGATCTGCGGCGGGAACGAGCGGCTGAAGAAGGGCGGGGTGAAGGTGCACCCGACGCAGAAGCCCGAGGCGCTGCTGTACCGAATCCTGCTGGCCTGCACCAAGCCGGGGGACGTGGTGGTCGATCCGTTCTTCGGCACCGGCACCACTGGGGCGGTGGCGCGGCGGCTGGGGCGGCGCTGGATCGGGATCGAGCGCGAACTCGCCTATGTCGACGCCGCGATGGAGCGGATCGCCGCGGCGCTGCCGCTGGACGAATCGGCGCTGGCGACGATGCAGAGCCCGCGCACCCAGCCCAAGGTGGCGTTCGGCGTGCTGGTGGAGAACGGCTATCTGACCGCGGGCGACGTGCTGACCGACGCCAAGCGGCGGTTCCGCGCGCTGGTGCGCGCCGACGGATCGCTGGCGAGCGATTGCGGCGCGACCGGTTCGATCCACAAGCTGGGCGCGACGGTACAGAACGCGCCGGCCTGCAACGGCTGGACGTTCTGGCACGTCGAGCGCGACGGCACGCTGGCGCCGATCGACACGCTGCGGCAGACATACCTGCTGGCGACGCAGCCGTAGGGCCTGTCGTTTTCCCCCGCCCCGTCACCCCAGCGAAGGCTGGGGTCTTTCGCTGCGGTAAGACGCCGGCCTTCACCGGGGTGACGGGACGTGCAGGGCGACGTGACCCGCGGTGACGGGATGATGGTTTCGCCCGCGTGACGGGGTTGTTAGGAGCGAACCATGACCCTGTACCTGCGCCCCGTCCATTTCGTCGACACGCCGGTCGGGCTGCCCGACGGTGCCGCCGCGCGGCTGGCGGGGGGGATGCAGTGGTTCGCCGCCTATGAGGTGACCGGTGACGGCGAGCGACGGGTCGTGCCGGTGTCCGGGGTGGCGGCGCTGGGCGAGCGCGCCGCCTTGCTCCATGCGCGGATCACCGCGCCGCGCGCGCCATGGGTGCTGGGCGGACGGACGCTGCGGTTCGACCAGCCGCAGGTGGCGGGCATCCTGAACGTGACGCCGGACAGCTTTTCCGACGGCGGCGCGCATGTCGACGATCCCGCCGGCGCCGCGGCGGCCGGGATGGCGATGGCGGCGGCGGGCGCGGCGCTGATCGACGTCGGCGGCGAATCGACGCGCCCCGGCGCCGCGCTGGTATGGGAAGAGGACGAGGCGCGGCGCGTCGCCCCGGTCGTCGAGCGGCTGGCGCGCGGCGGCGCGCTGGTCAGCATCGACACGCGCAAGGCGCCGGTGGCCGAGGCGGCGCTGGCGGCGGGCGCGGGGATCGTCAACGACGTGTCGGCGCTGTTGTGGGACGAGCGCACGCTGGACGTCGTCGCGCGCACCGGCGCGCCGGTGATCCTGATGCACTCCCCCGATCCCAAGCAGGGCGGGCATGGCCGCGACGGATATCGCGACGTGGTGACCGAGGTGTTCGACTGGTTGGAGGCGCGTGTCGACGCCGTGGTCGCCGCGGGCGTCGAGCGCGCGCGGGTGATGATCGACCCGGGCATCGGCTTCGGCAAGTCGCTGGCCGACAATCTGGCGCTGATCAACGCGCTGGCGCTGTTCCACGGTATCGGCTGCCCGATCATGCTGGGCGCCAGCCGCAAAAGGTTGATCGGCGCGCTGAGCAACGAGGCGCCGGTCGCCGAGCGGCTGGGCGGATCGATCGCGCTGGCGGTGACGGGCGCGGCGGCGGGGGTGCAGCTGCTGCGCGTCCATGACGTGGCCGAGACGGTGCAGGCTCTGCGCGTGTGGCGCGGGCTGCGCGACCGGGCGTTGATCGGGTAGGGGCGCCATCGTCATCCCCCTTTCGCCGCCCGCTTCGTCATCCGGCGACGTCACCCCAGCGCAGGCTGGGGTCTTTGCGGGGAAGGCGGTGCGTTCTCCGCGGGAGATCCCAGCTTCCGCTGGGATGACGTTCGGGGGGATGGCGTATCGGAGTACGCGGCCGCGTAACAAATCGTTTCGGTCGCGATCCGCTGCTGCAACGCAGCGGATTGATGTGCGTTAGCCCGCGCATGATCGTCACCGCTACGCCCCGCTATACGCAGATCATTCGCGAAGTCTGGAAGCCGTTGACGCTTCTGTTCGTCTGGGACGTGATCGTCACCGCCACGTATTACGTGCTGCCGTTCCGGGCGCCGTCGTTGCCGCTGACCTTGTTCGGCTCGGCGCTGGCGCTGTTCCTGGGGTTTCGCAGCAATTCGGCGTACCAGCGCTGGTGGGAAGGCCGGTCGCTGTGGGGGCTGATGATCAACGCCAGCCGCAACCTGGCGCGGCAGGCGCGCAATTTCCTGCCCGATCCCGAGGCGACCGACATGAAGCGGACGATCGTCCTGCGGCAGGTCGCCTATGTCAACGCGCTGCGCTGCCAGTTGCGCAAGCAGAGCCCGGATGCGGAGGTGCTGCGCTTCCTGTCGAAGGGCGAGGCCGATTTCGCGCTGGGGCGCACCAATGTCGCCAACGGCATCGTCGACGGGACCGGGCGGCGCATCAACCTGGCGATGAAGAACGGCTGGATCGACACCATCCAGCAAGGCGCGATGGAAAGCGTGCTGGTCGATATCGCCAATGCGCAAGGGGGGATGGAGCGGCTGAAGAACACCCCGCTGCCCAATCAATACCGGTTCTTCCCCACGTTGTTCACGCACATCTTCTGCATCCTGCTGCCGATCGGGCTGGTCGAGACGCTGGGCTTTGCGACGCCGCTGGGGTCGACGATGGCGGGGCTGATGTTCCTGGCGGTGCTGGCGATCGGCGACGACCTGGTCGATCCGTTCGCGAACACCGTGCACGACCTGCCGCTCAACGCGATGTGCCGGACGATCGAGATCGACCTGCTGCAATCGATCGGCGACCCGGCGCCCGAGCCGTTGCAGCCGGTGAAGGGCGTGCTGTGGTGACGGGGGGCCGCGCGCCTACAGCGTGTAGCCGCCGTCGCTGACCAGCACCGCGCCCGTCATCAGCGCGGCGGTATCGGAGAGGAGGAAGGCGACCTGCCCGGCGATCTCCTCCGCCTTGGCGTAGCGGCCGAGCGGGGTGGCCAGCGCGGCGAGTTCGGCGAAGGCGGCGTCGCGGCCGATCGCGGCGGCGCGGTCCGCGAACATCGGCACCGCGTCCCACACCGGGGTTTCCACGCCCGCCGGGGCGATGGCGTTGACGCGGATGCGGTCCGCGGCGCCTTCCTTCGCGGCGACCTTCACCAGCTGGATCAGCCCGGCCTTGGACGCGCCGTAAGCGGCGACGCCGGGTTCGGCCTTGATCCCCGCGGCAGACGCGGTGGCGACGATCGCGCCCCCCTTCCCCCGCATGGCGCGCATCGCGGCGCGCAGCGTCAGGAACGCGCCGTCGAGGTTGACCGACAGGATGCGGCGCCATTCGGCGAAGGGCAGGTCGGCGATGATCCCCGCGCCCGCCACCCCGGCGTTGACGACCGCGCCGTCGATGCCCGCCAGCGCGGAGGCGGCGGCGTCCCAGAAGGCTTCGTCCGCGACATCGCCGGGCAGCAGGTCGAGCGTGCAGCCGACATCGACCCGCGCCAGCGCATCGGCATCGCGATCGGCCAGCACCAGCCGCTGCGCGCCGTTCGCCGCCAGATGCTGCGCGACGGCCAGCCCGATGCCCGAAGCGGCGCCGGTGACGAGGTAGGAGCGGTGGCGGAACGGCGGCATCGCGGCGTTCTGCCCCGGATCAGGCGGCGGTGTCGATCCCCAGGTCGCTCAGCTTGCGGTAGAGGGTCGAGCGGCCGATGCCGAGCCGCCGCGCGACCTCCGTCATGCGGCCGCGGTAATGGCCGATGGCGAGGCGGATGACGTCGGCCTCGATCTCCTCCAGCGGGCGCAGGTTGCCGTCGGGGCGGAACAGCGTGACGCCGCCCGCCGCGGCCAGCGCCGGTGCAGCGGCGGTGCCCGCGCCGTTCGCCAGCCGCACCGCCGGACGCGCGCCGATCGCCGCCAGCTGCGGGAAATCGCCGCGGGTCAGCGCATCGCCCTCGCACAGCACCGCCGCACGGAACAGCGCATCCTGCAACTGGCGCACGTTGCCGGGCCAGTCATAGGCGGCGAGCAGCGCGAGCGCGTCGTCGGTGATCCCCAGTTCGCGCAGCCCGGGCTGGGTCGCGATGCGCGCCAGCAGGTGGCGGGTCAGCGCGGGGATATCGCCACTGCGCTGGCGCAGCGGGGGGATCGTCACGGTGACGGCGTTGAGGCGGTAATACAGGTCTTCGCGGAAGCGGCCGGCCGCGACCTCGTCCAGCAGCCGCTTGTTGGTGGCGGCGATGACGCGCACATCGACCGCGCGCGCATGGCGCCCGCCGAGCGGCACGACCTCCTCGCTATGCAGCACGCGCAGCAGCGCGGCCTGCGCGTCGAGCGGCAGGTGATCGACCTCGTCCAGGAACAGGGTGCCGCCGTCGGCGTGGACGAACTGCCCGATGCGCCGTTCGAACGCGCCCGCGAACGCGCCCTGTTCGTGGCCGAACAGCTCGCTTTCGATCAGGTTGGTGGCGATCGCGGCGCAATTGACGGTGACGCGCGGCCCGGCGGCGCGCGGCGAGGCGGCGTGGATCGCCTCGGCCACCACTTCCTTGCCGACGCCCGGTTCGCCGTCGATCAGCACGGGGACGCGCGCGCGCGCCGCCTTGGCCGCCACCGCCAGAGCGGCGCGGAAATCGGGCGCCGATCCGACGATCTCGTCGAAGCCGAGCAGCGCGGGGATCTTTTCGGTGAGCGGGCGCAGCTCGCCCGAGACGCTGCCCGCGAGCGCGGCCTCCAGCGCCTGGACGAACCGTTGCGGGGCGACCGGGCGGACCAGGAAATCGACCGCCCCCGCGCGCATCGCCGCGACCGCATCGGCGACCGATTCGTGCGCCGTCAGCACCAGCACCGGCAGTGCCGGGCGGCATTCGTGCAGCGCCGCGATGACGTCCGCGACCGGCTCTTCACTGGCGGAATGATCGAGCAGCACGGCATCGACCGGACGGCCCGCGGCAGTCTCCAGCAGCGCCAGCGCGGCGGCGCCATCGGGCACCGCGACGGTGCGCCAGCCGCCGCGCGCGGCGAGCGCGGACAGCTGGCGCTGTTGCGCCGCATCCGCGTCGATCAGCATCAGCAGGCGTTGGCCGTTGCGCGTCATTCGTGCCCCGTGAGGATAAGCGATCCGCGAGGGCGTAATCGATCGGGGTAAAGGCCGACTTAAGCGCGGCGTAGCCGATATTGCCTAGCCGCCGCGCGCCATCTAGGCTTTAGGCACGTTCACATAGAAGAGGATCGACATGGCCGACCCCGCCAACATCAAGGCGCACGAGGCGACCTATTTCAGCATGCTGAACCTGCTGAAGTACGGATCGGTGGCGTGCTTCCTGCTCGCCTTTCTCGTCATCTGGCTGATTTCGTAAGCCCGGCATGAAGATCGCGGTCCTTAAGGAGGGGGCTTCCGGCGAGAGCCGGGTGGCCGCGACGCCGGAGACGGTGAAGAAATTCGTGGCGCTGGGCGCGCAGGTGGCGGTCGAGGCCGGTGCCGGCGCGGGCGCATCCTATGCCGACGGCGATTACGCCGCGGCGGGGGCGAGCGTGGGCGACCGCGTGGCGACGCTCGCGGGCGCGGGCATCGTGCTGGGCGTGCAGGGTCCGGACCCCGCGACGCTGGGCGGTGCGGCGCCGGGGGCGTGGATCGTCGCCGGACTGAACCCGTTCGGTGCCGGTGAGAACGGAGGGCGCGCGCGCGTCGATGCCTATGCCGCCGCGGGGTATGAGGCGCTGGCGATGGAGTTCATGCCGCGCATCACACGCGCGCAGTCGATGGACATCCTGTCGTCGCAATCGAACCTGGCGGGATACAAGGCGGTGCTGGACGCCGCGGGCGTCTATGGCCGCGCGTTCCCGATGATGATGACCGCGGCGGGCACGGTTTCCGCCGCCAAGGTGTTCGTGATGGGCGTCGGCGTCGCCGGGCTTCAGGCGATCGCGACGGCGCGGCGGCTGGGCGCGCAGGTGTCCGCCACCGACGTGCGCTCCGCCACCAAGGAGCAGATCCTGTCGCTGGGCGCCAAGCCGATCTTCGTCGAGAATGTCGCCGGGATCGAGGGCGAGGGGTCGGGCGGCTATGCCACCGAGATGAGCGAGGAGTATCAGAAGGCGCAGGCCGAGCTGGTATCCGCGCATATCGCCAAGCAGGATATCGTCATCACGACGGCGCTGATCCCCGGGCGCCCCGCGCCGCGGCTGATCAGCGATGCGCAGCTGACGACGATGCGCCCCGGATCGGTGATCGTCGACCTGGCGGTGGAAAGCGGCGGCAATGTCGAGGGCGCGGTGGCGGGCGAGATCGTCGAGCGCCACGGCGTGAAGATCGTCGGGCATCGCAACGTCGCCGGGCGGCTGCCCGCGGACGCCTCCGCGCTGTTCGCGCGCAACCTCTACAATTTCCTGTCGACCTTCTGGGACAAGGACGCGGGCAAGCCGGTACTCGACGACGAGATCGGCGACGCGGTGCGCCTGACCAGGGACGGTGCGGTGGTGAACCCGCGGTTGCTGTCGTGATGGCGTATCCTCCCCTGCAAGGGGAGGGGGACCGCTCGCCGCAGGCGAGCGGTGGAGGGGACGTGCCGCGGACGCTTCGTCCCGAGGTGGCGCGTGCGCGGTCGCTGCGGCGTTCGATGACGCTGCCCGAGGTCATGCTGTGGCAGCGCCTGCGCGGCCAGCCCGGCGGGATCAGGTTCCGGCGGCAACATCCGATCGGTACCTATATCGCCGATTTCTACTGTGCCCGCGCGCGATTGGTGGTCGAGGTCGACGGGCATATTCACGCGGGCGCGTCGGCCAGGATGCACGATCGCGGTCGCGATCAATTCATGAGAGAGAACGGGTTCAGGGTCGTCCGGGTGTCGGCGGCGGACGTGTTGCGCGACGTGGAGGCGGTTGCCGCTTCCATCGTGGCGCATGCGGCCCGCCCCCTCCACCATCAGCCTTCGGCTGACGGTCCCCCTCCCCGTACCGGGGAGGATTAATGGACTTCATCGCGATCCTGTCGATCTTCGTGCTGGCGTGCTTCGTCGGCTATTACGTGGTCTGGTCGGTGACGCCGGCGCTGCACACGCCGTTGATGGCGGTGACCAACGCGATTTCCAGCGTCATCATCGTCGGCGCGCTGATCGCCAGCGCGGCGGCGGGGAGTACCGGGGGCAAGTGGCTGGGGCTGCTGGCGGTGGTGCTGGCGAGCGTCAACATCTTCGGCGGTTTCGCGGTCACCAGCCGGATGCTGGCGATGTACAAGAAGAAGGAGCGGCCGGCGGTCGCGAAACATTGATCGTCACCCCGGCGCAGGCCGGGGTCTCGTGCCGCAAGGGCACGCTTGTGGTGACAGATCCGGCTTTCGCCGGGATGACGATATAAGGGGGAGCAGGATCTAGTGGAGCATGTCGCCGTCAATCCGTGGGTCGCGCTGGCGTACCTGATCGCCGGGGTGTGCTTCATCCTGGCGCTGCGCGGGCTGTCCAGCCCGACCACCAGCCAGCGCGGCAACCGGTTCGGCATGATCGGCATGGGGATTGCCGTCGTCACCACGCTGGTGACGCACGTGCCGGTCACGACGACGCTGATCGAGGGATATGATTACGCCGCGCTGATCGCGCGGATCGACTATGTCGCGGCGCTGGAGATCGTCGCGGCGATCGCGATCGGCGCGGTCATCGGCATCACCACCGCGCGGCGGATCGCGATGACGGCGATGCCGCAGCTGGTCGCCGCATTCCACTCGCTGGTCGGCCTGGCCGCGGTGCTGGTGGCGGCCGCCGCCTTCCTGAACCCGATCGCGTTCGGGATCGCGCGTATCCTGGTCGACCCGCTCTCTGGCACGCCGCTGGCCTATATCCTGCCGGTCAGCCGGATCGAGATGGGGCTGGGCGTCGCGATCGGTGCGATCACTTTCTCCGGATCGGTCATCGCCTTCCTGAAGCTGAACGGCAACATGGGCGGCGCGCCGATCATGCTGCCGGCGCGGCACGTCATCAACCTGTCGGTGCTGGCCGCGATCTTGGCGCTGGTGGCGTATTTCACGGTCGACCAGAGCCCGTGGGTGTTCTGGACGATCACCATCCTGTCGTTCGCGATCGGTTTCCTGCTCATCATCCCGATCGGCGGGGCGGACATGCCGGTCGTGGTGTCGATGCTGAACAGCTATTCCGGCTGGGCCGCGGCGGCGATGGGGTTCACGCTGCACAACGGCGCGATGATCATCACCGGCGCGCTGGTCGGGTCGTCGGGCGCGATCCTGTCGTACATCATGTGCCGCGCGATGAACCGCAGTTTCATCAGCGTGATCGCCGGCGGGTTCGGCAGCGCACCCGAAGCGGGCGCGGGCGGCGCGGCGAAGGTCGACCGGCCGTGGAAGCGCGGCAGCGCGGAGGATGCCGCCTTCCTGATGAGCCAGGCCGAACAGGTCATCATCGTCCCGGGCTACGGCATGGCGGTGGCGCAGGCGCAGCATGTCCTGCGCGAAATGGCCGACAAGCTGAAGGAGCATGGCGTCCGCGTGAAATATGCGATCCACCCGGTCGCGGGGCGGATGCCGGGGCATATGAACGTGCTGCTGGCCGAGGCGAACGTCCCCTATGACGAGGTGTTCGAGCTGGAGGACATCAACAGCGAATTCGCGCAGACCGATGTCGCCTTCGTCATCGGCGCCAACGACGTGACCAACCCCGCGGCGAAGACCGACAAGACCTCGCCGATCTACGGCATGCCGGTGCTGGACGTCGAGAAGGCCAAGACCGTGCTGTTCGTCAAGCGCAGCATGGGCGGCGTCGGCTATGCCGGCGTCGACAACGACGTCTTCTACATGGACAACACCATGATGCTCCTCGCCGACGCCAAGAAGATGGTCGAGGAAATCGTCAAGTCTCTGGACTGACGCGCACCGACCGGTCCACGGGCCGGCAGTGGGGACGATGGCGACAGTGGACGGGGAATGATGGGATCGCAATTCGGGCTGGCGGGCAGCGCCGGCGCGCGCTTCGTGGTGATGGGCGGCGATGGTGCGGACGCGGTCGCGGCAAGGGCGGCGGTGGCGCTGATCGGCGGGTCGGTGATCGACGCGCCGACGGCCGGGGGCGATGCGGCGTCGGTGATCCCCGCTGCGGCGGATGCGGTGGTGCTGATCCTGGACGGCGTGCCGGATGCCGCGCTCGCGCCGTTGCTGGCCGCGACCGACGCGACATGCATGGCGCGCGGGCTGCCCTTGATCGTGGCGATGACGATCGCGCAGATCGACCCGGTCGTCGCCACGCTGGGCGACCGCACCGATGCGGTGCAGTTGCTGTGCGCACCCGACCAGGACCAGGCCGAATGGATCGCCGCGCTGGCGATCGCCACCACGGGCTCCACGCCCGGCGACCGCGTGCGCAGCGCCGACGACGAGCGCGAGCGCGCGGCGCGGTTGCAGGAGGAGGTCGCGCGGATCGCCGAGTTGCTGGCGCGGATCGCGGCGGAGGACGGCGCGGGTAGCGGTTCGCGCGCCGCGGACCGGCATGTCCGGTTCGGCGCGCCGCCGCCGTCGGTCGACATCGCCGCCGCGACGGTGCGCGACGTGCTGCGCGCGCGGCGGCTGCGCGACCGTTTCTTCGGTACGGGGCTGTTCGAGGATCCGGCGTGGGACATGCTGCTGGACCTGTTCGCGGCCGCGCTGGAGGGGACGCAGGTGTCGGTGTCGAGCCTGTGCATCGCGGCGGCGGTGGCGCCGACCACCGCGCTGCGCTGGATCGGCAAGCTGACCGCGGCCGACCTGCTGCACCGCCACCCCGACCCCCAGGACCGCCGGCGCGCGTTCGTGTCGCTGAGCCCGGCGGCGCGGGACGCGATGTACCGCTATGTCGCGGCGCTGGCGGACGCGAAGCTGCCGTTGGTGTGAGCGGGCGCCTTTTCGCTTGATCGGCGGGGGCGGCGCGATACAGACGGTCCTCCCGCGTAGCGCACGCGCCGGGCGCTTAGCTCAGCTGGTAGAGCGGCTCGTTTACACGACGGCGTTCCACCATCACCTAAACACCTGACAAGGCTATGCTTTCTTGGCGTTGCGGTTCGGGGCTTCGGGAATAGTCCGGGAATCGCTGACCTCCAGCGCGTGGCGGATGTCGTCGTCTGTGGCGTGCGCATAACGCAGCGTCGTTTTGATCGAGCGGTGAGCGAGGGCGCGCTGGGCGGCCTTCAGGTTTCCGGTCGTGCGCAGGATGCGCGTGCCCCGCGTGTGGCGCAGATCGTGGAAGCGGAACTCCGTCACATCGGCATTCTTCAGCGCTGCTGCCCATGGGCGGCGCAGGACCATATCGGTCATCGGATACCGCTGGCCCTTCATCCGGGCCGGATGCTTGCGGCCCAGCTTGTCGGTGAAGGCCGGCTTCGTGCGCTGGGCGACATAGGTGAACACGTATGGCCCGGCCTTTGGCTGATTGGCGATGATGACCAGCATGTCCTGCGTCAGCGGCCGGCGCACGACGTCGCCGCCCTTGATCTTGGTGACGGCGGTGCGCGCGCCCAAATCGATGTCGGACCATCGCAATCCGAGCACCTCGCTCTTTCGCCACCCGGTCTTCAGGGCGAATTCGCAGAAGGCATACAGATCCTCGCGTATCTCGCTGAACAGCGACACCTCCTCGGCATCACTCAATTCGCGCGGCGCCTTCTCCGCGACCTTCAGCACGAGCTTGCCCCAATTCGGCATGCGGCCGATGTCGAATTCCGCGTCCGCGGCGTGCCGCCAGATCGCGCGCCACACGTCGATCTCGCGGTTGACGCTGGCGTTCGCCAGCCCGGTGCCGCGACGCTTTGCCACGAGGTGCATCAGGTCCAGCTGCTTGATGTCGCGCAGCGGGATGGCCGCACCGATCGCGGCAATCAGATGCTTGATGGCGCGTTCGGTATCGGCCCAGCTGGGCAGGTCGCCGACCTTGTCCTCATACAGACCGCACGCATCGTCGAGCAGGATGACCGCCGCGTTGCCGCCGCCATGGATCGCCTTCGTGCGCTCACGCGCCTCATAGCGTTCTGCGTCCCGCTTTACCTTGCAGCCCGTCGAGCCGTGAAACCGATCACCTTTCCAGACGAAATCGAAGTGGTAGTAGGGCGAGTTCTTCGGCTTGTAGACGGACATTCGGCGGCCTTCCGTGCGCGGCTGGCAACGAATTCGTCGCAGTCTTCCGGGCGGTAGAGAATCTTTCGATCGGTGATCGCGACGTAGCGAATGTGGCCTTCCCGGCGCAGGCGGCGCAAGGTCTTCGTGCACAGGTGCAATCGGGCGGCGGCCTCTGCCGGGGTGAGAAGCACCGTCACGCCGCGCGCCTTTCGACGTCCAGCGTCAGGCCCAACGCGCGGTAGATGTCGGCGTCTTCGGCCGGGTCCGGCACGAAGCGTTGCGCCGGTGAGCGGCGGGCGATGAGGGCGAAGTGGACGATGCGCGGCAGGTCGGTGCCGCCCATGTCCTGATGCCAGGCCAGCGCCTCCGCCAGCAGCGCGGCTTCGCGCGCGTTGGGATCGGCGGGGGCGGCGTCGGCGCGTTGGCGGCGCCATTGCGCGAGGCGGCGCAGCTGGACGGCCATGTCGACGTCGCGGCATCCAAACGGCGCGGGATCGTCCGCCGCGGCGGGGAAGGGCGGCATGGCGGGGTCGAGCGCCCAGCGCCATTGGAGGACGATCGCGCGGGCGACGGCGATGCTGTCGTCGGCCTCCGCCTGCGTCAGCGTGCCGGCGGCGACACGGGCGGGCATGGCGGCGCGGCGTTCGCGCAGCACCTCCAGCGCGCCCCAGGCGCAATAGGCCCAGTCGTTCGCGAAGGGCGGGTCGATCATGGCTCAACCGTGCCTGACTTGTTGCCGAGAGCGATCCGCGCCGCATCATACGCGGCCTGCCAGCGTTTGGCGGTATGGCTTGAGCATCCGGTGTGGCGCGCGTTGGGTGCCCGATAGGTCGGGACGACCTGATCCGCGATCGAGAGGGCGGCCCGTTCGATCAGGATCGAACGGGCGCTCGAAATGCTGCACGTCCGGAGGCTCGCCGGCAGATCGTGATACTGGCGCGACGCGTTGGCCAAAGACTTGGCGAGCCAGCCGGGTTGGGTGGTCATTGGCCTTCCCACTGTGTCGCTCCTGATGGGGCAGGCACGACGGCGCACGGGCCATCGTGACCGGGCGTTCGCGTGCATCGGCATCCTGCGGGTGGGATCGCGCACTCGACGGACTGTTCGAAAAGGTGTCGCCACTCAGTGCGCGGGCGGCTTACGATCAGTTGGACGTCTGGCTTGGCCATCAGTTCGCTGTACGGCTCAGCCACACCAGCAGACCGGGCGATGGCCATGATCCGGGACAGCCCAGCAACGGCATCCTTGGTTGTGGCGGTCACGGCTTTAATCGCCTCCAGCGCCAGCCGCTCCACCCCCTCCGCCTGCGCTACAGGGGGCGCCTTTGGGGCGGCGGCGAGGGCGACGGCGGCAAGGCTTTCCCAATAGCCGATGTCTCCGCCGTCCAATTCCGCCCAGTCCATCCCCTGCACGGCGACCATGCGCTTCGCCGCGTCGGTGATGGCCTCTCCCCCGTCGTCCGCCGGTATCGTCACCCCGTCAGATGGGAGGGTGGAGAGGGCGGCGCGGCCAGCATCGGTGATCCAGACCAGCGCGGCATCAGTGTCGCTGTCATGGGACGATCCGGCGTATCCGAGGTCGATCGCGCGATTAAAGGTGTCGGGGTCCTGTCCTTCGTGATCCCCACAGAAGGCGGTAATCCAATTGCCGATGTAGTCCCCGGCATCAGATTTTCCGCCCATGGCCGACAGGATTTCGAGGAACATGCGCAGGCGCATCGCATCCACGCTGGATGGGGTGGTCTGGGTCATGCGGCCTCCTGTTCTTCGGCGTCGACCAGGCGGACGTTGGCGCGGGCGAGGGCTTCGGCCATGTCGGGGCAGACGCTGTTGCCGATCATGCGGATCGAGCTGCTGATGCTGAGCGGCTTTCCGGCCGGGCCGATCGGGTCGAGGACGTAGCCGGGCGGAAAGCCCTGCGCGTTGGCGAGTTCGCGGCGTGTCAGCATCCGCATGCCGATGTCGACGATGACATAGGTCACCGCGTCGATCGTCACCGTGACGACGGCGTAGCGCGGTAGCGTCGTGACGGTGCCGACCGGCTGATCCACCGGGGCGCCCAAGCCGGTGCCGTAGTATTTGACCAGGAAGGCGGCGACCTGCACCGCGCGGGCCATCAGCGGGGCGGGCAGCGCGTCCGCCTCGATCATCGTCGTCTGCACCAGGCGCTGTTGCGATCCCGACGTGGTGATCGTCGTCAGCGGCTGGTCGACGGCGCGGCCGATCATGCCGCCGGTGCTGGCCTGTTCCATATGGGCGCAGACGACGGCGTGATGCTGGCCTTCGGCGGTGATCGCCTTCGCCGGCTGGAGCGGATCGCCGCGACCGCCGTTGGTGTTGCTGGTGTAGAAGTGCGACAGGAACGCGGTGACGGCGGCGTGGCGCGGCGCGCCGGCCATGACGGTATCCAGCGGCGCGTCGGCCGGGCGACCGCGCGCGTTCTCCGCGAACTTTTCCAGATGTGCGGTGACGACGCCCAGCGGCGTGGCGCCGGCCGGGCGGGCGCTGTCGCCGTTGGCGGTGACGGTGGGCATGGGATCGCCCGCGTCGCTGCCGACCGAGCCGGAGCGGAATTTCGTGACGTGGGGGGCCAGCGTCACCGTGGCGCGCGCGAATTCCCCGCCGTTGGCGGTGGTGATGGTGCGCAGCGGCTGCGCGGGATCGTGCGCGCGACCGGGATCGCCGGTGTGGGTGATCGGGACGATGGCGGCGTCGACGATAGCGGCATCCGCCTTTGCCGTGATCGTCGGATATGGCATTCCCACATCGGCGGGGGCCGATTGGCCACGGCGGCCGCCCACTCCGACGATGAACGGGCGCGCGGCGTTGACGACGTAGCGCATCACGCCGTGGGCGATACGGCGGTGGGTGGCGTCCTTCAGCGGGCGCTTGCGGTCGAAGATCAACGGGCAGGGGATCGACCAGTCGATGCATTCGGCGGCGGTGCGCCACGGACGGCGCGCGCCGCTCTCGACCTCCGGCGAGCCGGGCTTGCCGTGGGTCGGTTCGGGCCAGACGATCGGGTGGCCGTCGCGCCGGGCGATCAGGAACAGGCGCTTGCGGCTGGTGGGGGCGCCATAGTCGCAGGCGCGCAGTTCGCGCCATTCGACCTTGTAGCCCAGCCGGCGCAGCTTGCACACCCACAGGTCGAATTCCTCGCCCCGGCGTTCCTTTATCGGCTTGCCGTCCGCGTCGAGCGGACCCCATTGGCGGAATTCCTCGACGTTCTCCAGGATGATGACCTGGATCGCGCCGCGGCCGTTCGGCGTGCCCTTCAGACACCGTTCCGCCCAGTGCGGCACCACCCATGCCAGATCGCGGATGTTCTTTTCGCGCGGCTTGCCGCCCTTGGCCTTGCTATGGTGCTTGCAGTCGGGCGAGAACCAGGCGAGCGCCACGGGTGCGCCGCCCGTGGCATCCAGGGGATCGACTGCCATGATGGACTGGATCAGGTGCCGCGTCTCCGGGTGGTTCGCCTCGTGCATGGCGATCGCCTCGCGGTCGTGGTTGATGGCCACGTCGACGCGGCGCCCCAGCGCGCGCTCGATCCCGGTGGAGGCGCCGCCACCACCGGCGAAATTGTCGATGACGAGGGGGCGCATCAGAAGGCGCTCCCGATCGCTCGCGGGCCGTATTGCCACGTCCACCGCTCGACCGCGCCGTTCGTGGCGCGATTTTCGGCGGCGCTGGTGAGAAGTTCTTCGGCGCAGTCAGGATGAAAGTGCGCCTGGACAGACGTCGTGCGAACCGACCCATCGGGCGTCGCAAACAGGCGCGAGCGTGGCTGTCCCGGCACCATGGGGGAGCCACACCATGAGCAGCAGATCATGCCCAGCCCTCCAGAAACGCGGAGCAAGCGGCGATCAGTCGATCGAGCTTCGCGATGCCTTCGGCGTCGCGCTCCACTTCGGCGGTGATGGCGTCCATGTGGGCGCGCTCGATCGTGGCGGCGGTGCGGGTGGCCTCGACGAGCTTCTCGACGGGATCCCACTCGAACGGAAAGCGCGAGGTGGCCGGACCCTCGTCGGCGAAGCGGAGGAACTCCGCGGCGGCTTCGGTCGCCTGCCGCGCCGCGCTGGTCGCGGCGCGGCGATCGGCGCTGCCTGCGATCGTCGTCTCGATGAAGGTCATCGTCTCGGCGGTGATGCGTCCCCCGCAAATCGGGTCGGCGGTGAGCGCTTCGCGCACGGCGTCTAGCAGGAGGGCTGTCCGAAGGGCCATCACAGCAGCCCCTTCGCGTGCATGATGGAGGCGGCGACGCCGACCGCGATGTACCAGGGCGTCGAGATGCCGACGCCCCAGGCGAGCGCGCGCCAGAGGTGGTGTTCGTCCGGGTCGGCCATGGGATGGATGCGATCCGCGTCGCGCGGGGCGCTGAGCGGTTCGAAGCAGATCGGCAGGGTGCGGCCCGGTTCGTCGGGGCTGCGCAGGCGGCGCGCGCGGCGCGGCGCGGCGGGGCCGTCTAGGTCGCCGCTGGCCCAGGCGGGCGGGGTGTAGGTTACGGGGCCGTCGGGTTCGACGGGGTAGAGGGTTTCGATGACCCGGCGGGTCTGATGGTGCGGCATGTGCGGCTCCTCAAGCGGGCACTACGCCCGTTGAGGTGCGGCTTAATACGGCATATATGCCGCGTCAAGCGGATTGCGGCATATATGCCTTAAAACCCCAAGACGTCATCCCATGGTATGATCGGATGGATGTGCTTGACCTTGTGCTGGGGTACTTCGAACTCGACGGCCGGGTTGAACTGTCGCAGCACGACGAAGCCGGCCTTGATCCGCACAAGCTGTTTGATGAGAACGGCGGTGACCATTTCGCCGTCGTCGATCGGTGAGCGCAGCTGGACGACGACGTCTTCACCGGCGCGAGCGGGGCGATGGGCAAAGGCGAGCTGTCGACGGCCGGAATCGTAGCGCGGCTCCATCGAGTGCCCCCAGACCGTGACCACGTAATAGCCGTCCTTCCCGGCTATCGCGGTCGGGCAGGCCATGTGGTCACTGGGTTCGGCGAAATTCACTTCGATCTGTTCGATCGCCACGATGTCGCCGTCGCTGGTCGACAACTCGATATCGGCAGCGAGTGCGGTCCCGTAGACAGGGAGCGTGCGGGGGAGGCGGCGCTGTGTGATGGCCGCCAGTTTGGCTCCGTTGCCGTCGTGCTGATCGGGTTCAATGCCTTCCTCTTCGCCGCCTAGCAGCCATTGTGCCGTTGTATTCAGTGTCTTGGCAATGGCGTCCAGGCGGTCGCCGCCCGGCATCGCGCGACGCGTGCGGATGTAGCGCAGGGCATCGGGCTTCCCGGTCGCGTCGATCGATGCTTCGCGCTCCGATAGCCGGCGTTCCGCGAGCTTCGCGCCGATGCGGCTGATGAGGATGTCGATCTTGTCCGCCATGCGGCGTTTATGCCGCGTTGGGTCAATTTTGTCGTGCGGCAGATATGCCGTTGACGATGCGGCAAACATGCCGTAACCGTGCGGCATGGACACCGGTTACGAAGCCTCGCTGCTGCGCGTCGCCGACGCATACGCCGCCCAAGCTGCCGAGCATGGCGGAAAATCGCTGGCGCGGGTCGCCACGATCGTCGTCAACCGCGGCTCGTTCTTCGAGCGACTGCGCGATGGCGGCGGCTGTTCCGCTCGCAACCTCGACCGGATCGCCGACTGGTTCCGCGATGGCGCGAACTGGCCGCAGGCGATCCCGGCGGAAGCGGCCGAGGCACTGGCAAGCATCGGGCGCCCGGTCATCGAACAGGAGCAGGCGGCATGACCTATCGTCGCCGGTCGCGCAGGTCGTGCAGCTTGCGTTCCAGTTCCGCAATTCGCGCTTCCAGCTGGTCGATGCGGGATGGTGCAGAGCGGATTTTCTCCCAGTCCGCCCATTTCTCCAGCGTCTTGAGCAGCGCCGGGAGCGCCGCAGCCATCGCGGGCAATGCCATCATCGGTTCCTGTCGTCGTGCCGTGTCGATCGACAGTAGCCGGACGGGGAGGGGCGGCAAGCCTCTCCCCGAAAGGCGGTGCGGCGTGCTGGAGCGGGATCGTTGCCATAACGGCACTGATGCACGTTACGCGGGCGCAACGTCATCCGGAAAGGCCGGCGACATTTCCGGCGGGGCGGCGGCATGACGCCCGAACTGCTGGCACTGAAGCGCGCGACCGCCGAGACGATCAAGGGCGTCGGCGGGCTGGAGGCGGCGGCGGGGTTCTGCCGCGTCGGAAAATCCGTGCTGGGCGACAATCAGTCGGTGTCGAAGCCCGACAGTTTCATGGCGCTGGACGTCGTCGCGGCGCTGGAGCCGCTGGCGAGCGAGCGATCGGGGTGGCCGCACGTCACCCGCGCGCTGTGCCGCGCGAACGGCGGGGTGTTCGTGCGGGTGCCGGAGGCGCGCGCTACGGGCGCGGACATGTGGGCGCTGCTGGCGCGCAAGGCGAAGGAGGGCGCCGATGTGTCCGCCGCGCTGTGCGAGGCGCTGGCCGATGGCCGCATCGACGGGCGCGAGGCGCGGCGGGTGCGCGGCGAGATCGCCGAGCTGATGGAATTGCTGGCGCTGATGGATGCCGAGCTGACGACGATCGAGGAGGATTCGTGATGCATGGGGTGCTGAAACTGCATTTGCCGGCGCGCGTGCCGAACGAAGGCGCGCGGCAGCTGGCGCGGTGGGTGGCGTTCACCCATGGGGGCGATCTGGAGCGTGCGGCGCAGGCGATCGGGCGCCGGATGGGCGCGGCGGTGTCGGGCGGCGGGGTGCAGCGGATCGTCGATGGCGAGATCGTGCCCGGCCTGATGATGGGCCGTGCGATGTGCGCGCTGTTCGGGCTGCGCGCGCGGATGTTCGCGATGCCGGCGGCGGGCGGATGGCTGGATGCCGAGACGTCCGGACGGGTGGCGGCATGAGCGCGATCGACCTGGCGTTGCGCCCGGCGTGCGACGAGGATGCGGAGCGTATCCGCGTCACCGCGAGTGTCGATGACGTCAACCGCTGGCTGGCGGTGGCGTCGCATCGCGACCGGTTCCACTATGCGACGCGGCCGTACCTGCCCGCGGGCGCGCCCGGCCCCGCGCGGCTGCGCGCGTTGCAGGAGCAGGGGCTGGTGATCCTGTTCCAGCAGCGCAGCCAGCTGTTCCATGGCGAGTTCTGCTATTACGCGCAGCGCACGGCGCGGGCGTTGCAGGATCCCGTGCCCGTGCCGAAGGTGGATAGGGCCTATGCCAGGCTGTCGCCGCGTCAGCAGGACGCGGGCGATTACGAGGCGGGCGACCGGCTGCTGCCGATCCTGACGCGTGCGGCGGAGTTCGGGCGGCCGTGCCCGACCGACAAGCAGCTGGCGCAGAAGGCGCGGATTCCGGTCGACCTGGTGGCGTCGGGGTTGCTGGCGCTGCGATCGGCCAAGCTGATCGTCGTCCATGCCGCACCCGCGCCGACGTTGCGGCGGGTGACGATCCTGGCGACGGGCGCGCAGACGGGGTTGATGGCATGACGCTGGAGGTGGAGCGCGACGCGCTGCTGGCGGCGTTGCGGCAGGTGGCGGATGTGGTGCCGGGACGCACGACGATCCCGGTGCTGGCCAATCTGATGCTGGTGGCCGAGGCGGGCACGCTGACGATCACCGCGACCGACCTGGACATCGAGGCGAGTGTCACGGTGGAGGCGGCCGGGTCGATCGCGACGACGATCGCGAAGGACAAGCTGGTCGCGGCGGTCACCGGGCTTAAGCCGGGGCGGCTGGCGATCGCGCCGGTCGATGGACGGGCGGGCGCGGTGACGATCAAGAGCGGGCGCGCGGTGCGCACGCTGACGACGCTGCCGGCGACGGATTTTCCCAAGCGCAAGCCGCTGGAGTGCGCGACGGCGTTCGCGATGCCGGCGGCGTCGCTGGGGCGGCTGCTGGATGCGTGCCATGTCGCGCAGTCGACCGATGAGACGCGCTATTACCTGATGGGCGTGTACCTGCACCTGGTGGACGGGCAGCTGTGCGCGGCGGCGTCGGACGGGTGCAGGCTGATCCGGGCGCGCTGCGCCCAGCCCGACGCCGCGGACGGGATGCCGCAGGTGATCGTGCCGTCCAAGGCGGTGGCGCAGATGCGCAAGCTGCTGGCCAAGCCGAGCGGCGAGGTGGCGGTGGCGGTCAACGAACACGCCATCCAGCTGACGATCGGGCGCGTGCAGATCGTGGCCAAGGCGGTCGACGGGACGTTCCCGGATTATCAGCGGATCATCCCGGCCGACGACGCGGGGGCGATCCGGATGACCGGCGGGCGCGACATGCTGCTGTCGGCCGCGGCGGGCGTCGCGTCGGTGGTGGACGCGGAGGGTGACCGCAAGTTGCGGTCGATCCGCATCGACCTGACCCCGGACGCCGAGGCGCAGACGATGAGCGCGCGCGACATGGGCGGATCGTCGGCGGTCGAAGAGATCGACGCCAGTGCGAGCGGCACGGCGGCGGCGCTGGGCATGGACCACAAGCTGTTCACGACGACGCTGGCGATCTTCGCCGAGGGGGCGTCGGTATCGATGGCGCTGGCCGATCCCAATGCGGCGGCGCGGGTGGAGAGCGACAAGGATCCCGACCTGCTGGCGGTCATCATGCCGATGCGGGTCTGACGAGGGAGGCGATGATGAAGCGCACCTATGAATTCGACAACGATTTCGGGCCGGACGAACTGGCGAAGATGTTGCGCGAGGCGGGAATCCCCGGCGACGTGACGCTCGACCGGATCATCGCGGGAGCGGGGCGGGAATTCGACGCGGACGAGGAGATCACGGTCGCCGTCACGGTCGACGAGGATGAGGTGATGGAGCTGTTGCACGACGACGCTATCATCAACGCTTACCGCTTCCTGGGGCTGGCCGGCACCGAGGATCGCGCGATCGAGGATGGCTTCCGCTACGTGCGCGACGGCGACCTGCCGATGGCGCGGGCGATGTTCGAGCGGGTGTTCGAGGATGCCGATCTGGCGGCGGCGATGCGGGGGCTGGCGTGAGCGACTATGCGGCATTCCTCGCCGGCAAGGCGGCGATCGATCCGCCGACCGGCATCTCGGAGCCGGACGGACTGCCCGCCGCACTGTCGGATTTCCAGGCGGCGATCGTCCCGTGGGCATTGCGGCGCGGGCGCGCGGCGCTGTTCGCGGGGACCGGGCTGGGCAAGACGGTGATGGAGCTGGCGTGGGCGGATGCGGTCGCGCGGCATACCAATCGCCCCGTGCTGATCCTGACCCCGCTGGCCGTCGCCGCGCAGTTCGTCGGTGAGGGCGACAAGTTCGGGATCGGCGTCACGCGGGCGTCGCAGGACAGCGACGTCCGCGGGGCCGGTGCCTATGTCACCAATTACGACAAGCTGGCGCGGTTCGACATGGACCGGCTGGGCGGGATCGTGCTGGACGAGAGCAGCATCCTGAAGGCGTTCGACGGCAAGACGCGCCACGCCCTGATCGCGGGTGCGCGGCGGATCGCGTTCCGGCTGGCGGCATCGGCGACCCCGGCGCCGAACGACTTCATGGAGCTGGGCAATCATGCCGAGTACCTGGGCGTGATGACGCACGCCGAAATGCTGGCGACGTTCTTCATCCATGATGGCGGCGATACGTCGAAATGGCGCCTGAAGCGGCATGCCGAGGGGGAATTCTGGCGCTGGGTCGCCAGCTGGGCGGTGATGCTGACGCGCCCGGGCGACCTGGGCTTCGCGGACGGCGCATATCAGCTGCCGCCGCTGCGGATGCACGAACATCTGGTCGAGGTGGACGGGCCGCAGGCGGGAATGGCGACGCTGTTCGCGATGGAGGCGCGCACGCTGTCCGAGCGGCTGGCGGCGCGGCGCGACAGTATCGTTCCGCGCGTCGACACGGCAGCGGCGCTGCTGTCGGCGCACGATCGCCCGGCGGTGGCGTGGTGCAACCTGAACGCGGAGAGCGAGGCCCTGACGCGGGCGATCCCCGGCGCGGTCGAGGTCCGCGGGGGCGACGCGGAGGGGCGCAAGGAAGAGGTGCTGGGCGCCTTCGCGGCCGGGCAGGTGCGCGTGCTGGTGACCAAGCCGTCGATCTGCGGGTTCGGCATGAACTGGCAGCATTGTCATGACACGGCGTTCACCGGGCTGAACGACAGTTTCGAGCAATTGTACCAGGCCGTGCGGCGTTTCTGGCGGTTCGGCCAGCAGCATGCGGTCGACGCGCATCTGATCGCGGCGCGCACCGAAGGCGCGGTGCTGGCCAACCTGAAGCGCAAGGAAGCCGATGCGGCGCGGATGCAGGAGGCGATGGTCGCGGCCATGGCCGGTTTCTCGACGATCGGGGTGAGCGCGGCGGCGCGCGAGAAGGCGGGCTATGCGCGGCGGGCGCTGGCGCTGCCGTCATTTCTGGAGGCAGCATGATCGAGGCGATCGACTTTCGCGAGGGCGACGGGGGCGGCGGCTGGGGCCTGTACAATGGCGACTGCGTCGAGGTGCTGGGGCAACTGCCCGACGAGAGCGTCGGGTTCAGTGTGTTCTCGCCGCCCTTCTCATCGTTGTACACCTATTCCAACAGTGATCGCGACCTGGGCAATTGCCGGACGGACGAGGAGTTCTTCGCGCACTTCGCGTTCGTGCTGGCGGGCCTGTATCGCGTGCTGAAGCCGGGGCGGCTGGTGTCGATGCATTGCATGGACATGCCGCGATCGAAGGCGCGCGACGGATTCATCGGCACATGGGACTTCCCCGGCGATCTTATCCGCGCGGCGGAGGCGCAGGGGTTCATCTTCCATAGCCGGGTGTGCATCCGCAAGGATCCGGTGACGGCGATGCAGCGCACCAAGGCGATCGGGCTACTGCACAAGCAGGTAAAGAAGGACAGTTGCCGCAGCCGGCAGGGTTATGCCGACTATGTCGTCACGCTGTACAAGCCGGGGTTGAATCCCGAGCCGGTGTCGGGCGTGTTCGAGCATTATTTCGGCGACGATCCCGCGACGCAGCTTGCGGCGGCGACGATGGAGGGCGACGCGCGGTCGATCGCGATCTGGCAGCGGTATGCGGACCCGGTGTGGGACGATATCGATCCGGGCGACACGCTGCAGTATCGCGCCGCGCGCGATCATGCCGACGAACGCCATATCGCGCCGTTGCAGCTGGGCGTCATCCGGCGGTGCGTCGATCTGTGGAGCAATCCGGGCGATGTGGTGCTGTCGCCCTTCGCAGGGATCGGTAGCGAGGTGTTCGTCGCGGCGCAGATGGGGCGGCGCGGGCTGGGGGTGGAGCTGAAGCCGTCCTATTTCGCGCAGGCGCTGCGCAACCTCGACAGCGTCGATGCGCACCAGGTGGGGTTGTTCGCCGGGGTCGATGCGCAAGACGACCGCGAGGCGGCGGCATGAGGACGCGGCTGGAGGTGCAGGTCGCGACCGCGGTGGGCGCGATGCTGGTGGGTCGCGATGCGATCACGCTGGGCGAGGTGGCGGACCTGCTGCCGGGGCATATCCGCGCGGCGGGGCCGTCGCTGAAATGCATGGCGCGGGCGCTGACCGGCGCGGGGTGGATCGGCGAGCGTCGCGACGGCGGGGCCGTGGTGTACGTGCCGGCGCCGGCGGATGACGGCGCCGGTGATGACGCGGGCGACGATGATGCCGGCGTATCGGCCGGGCACAATAGCGGCGAGACGATCGCCAGCGAGACGGTCGAGGGTGTGGCGGCGGACCAGGTGCGGCTGCTGATCGAGCGGATCGAGCGGCTGGACGAAGAGCGCAAGGGCATCGCCGAGGATATCAAGGACGTGTTCGCGGAGGCGAAGTCGCGCGGATACGATCCCACCGCCCTGCGCGGGATCCTGCGCATCCGCGCCAAGCCGCGCGAGCAGCAGCAGGAAGAGACGGCGATCCTGGAGGTCTACATGCGCGCGCTGGGGATGATGTGATGCCGCGAACGGTCAGCTGGTTCTCGCGCGGCACCGCTAGCGCCGTTGCGACCGGCCTTACCCTTAAGGAATATCCGGATGCCATTATCGTCCACTGCGCAACAAACAGTGAAGACGAAGATAATGATCGGTTCCAACGTGACTGTGAGGTGTGGTGGGGACGATCAGTTACAACAATAGCATCCGAAGAATATGCAAGCACTTGGGATGTCTGGGAACGCCATCGTTGGATCAACGGGGTAAAGGGCGCGAGGTGTACGGGCGAGCTTAAGATTGCTCCCCGCCTAGAATTTCAGAGGCATGATGACATTCACGTTTTTGGGTACACTTCTGATCGCGCGGATATCGCGCGCGCCAAACGGCTGCGCGAAAATTATCCAGAACTTGATATACGAACTCCGCTGATCGACGCTGGCCTAGATAAGCGCGCATGCATGGCAATTGTGACAAGTTCTGGCGTGGCGCTGCCAAAAGTTTACACGTGGGGGCTACATAATGCGAACTGCATACCGTGCGGTAAAGGGGAGTCTCCCGGATACTGGGCTGTCATCAGGAAGTTTGCGCCGGAAAAGTTCTGGAGGTTCGCTAAGCTTAGCAGGGAACTGGGCGCGCGTTGCTTGGTGATCGCCAAGGTTCGTTATTTTGTCGATGAATTGCCAGAGGACTGGCCGCTTACCGAAGCCGTAGCGCCTCGGTGCGACATGCTGTGCCACTTAGCTCAACAGGACATAAATTCATGAGCAGCGTTAACAAGGTCATCCTAATCGGGCATTTGGGCGCCGATCCCGAAAGTCGCAGCTTTCAGAATGGCGGCAGCGTGGTGAACATGCGGGTGGCGACGGGGGAGCGGTGGAAGGACCGCACGACCGGCGAGCAGAAAGAGCGGACCGAATGGCATTCGGTCGTGGTGCTGAACGAGGGGCTGCAGAAGGTCGCGACGCAATATCTGCGCAAGGGCGGCAAGGTCTATATCGAAGGCCAGCTGCGTACCCGCAAATGGCAGGACCAGGCGGGCGTCGACCGTTATTCGACCGAGGTGGTGCTGGGCGCGTTCAACGCCGCGCTGGTGCTGCTGGACCGGCGCGAGGCCGATCCGGGGCGGCACGACTATTCGGGCTATTCGGATACGCGGGGGAGCGGCGCGACGGGCGGCGGGGGTGCGGCGGCCGGCGGTGGCGGATCGACCGGGGGCGCCTTCCGCAGCGCGGCCGACCTGGATGACGATATCCCGTTCTGACGGGCGGTGACCCGCGGGCGCGCCGGGTGATGCGCGCCGTGTTTCGTATCCGGGAGGGATCATCACAATGACCGATACACAGCCCGCGTCGATGGTCGACGCGGCGATCGATTTCGCGCGCCGTGGCTGGCCGGTGTTTCCGTGCAGCCCGGCGAACAAGGCGCCGTTGCTGGGGCGCGACCTGGACGATGACGGCAAGCCGATCCGCGGTTCGGGCGGGGTGACCAAGGCCAGCACCGACGAAGCGATGATCCGCGGCTGGTGGGAACGCTGGCCGCAGGCGATGATTGGCGTCGCGGTCGGCCGGGCGGGGATGCTGGTGATCGATTTCGATCCGCGCGTCGATGAGATCGTCGATCCGGACACCGGCGAGGTGACCGGCGAGGAAGTGTGGACGCTGGAGCGGCTGAAGGCCGAGCTGGAAGCCCAGATGGGGTGCGCGCTGCCGGTGACGCTGGCGGTGCGCACGCCGTCCGGCGGGGTGCATTGCTATTTCCGGATGCCGGACGGCGCGCCGATCGGCAACGTCGGGAGCCTGCCCGATCACATCGATGTGCGCGGCGAGGGCGGGTATGTGATCGTGCCGCCCAGCGTGTGCGTCGGCGACGGCCGGCGGTGCGTGCCGGGCGGCTATGGCTGGCTGCGCGGCGATGCGGGGGCGGCGATCGTCGACATGCCGGCGGCGCTGGTCGAGATCCTGCGTACGCCGAAGCGGCGCGCGGCGCGCGGCGATGACCAGGCGCGGCCGGTCGCGGCGGCGCGCGGGCTGCGCGACTATGCCGAGTCGGACGTGTTCCCGGTCGACGTGGACGAGGCGCACCGGCGCTATGCGATCGGCGCGCTGGACCGCACCGCGGCGGAGCTGGCGGCGACGCCGCGCGGCGGGGGGCGGCACGGCGGGCGGAACAAGGCCGCCTATGCCGCGGCGTTCAACATGGGCGGGTTCATCGGTGCCGGCGCGATCAGCGAGGCTGTGGTGCGCGC
Source organism: Sphingomonas sp. CCH9-F2 (assembly GCF_001556735.1). Classification (NCBI taxonomy): domain Bacteria; kingdom Pseudomonadati; phylum Pseudomonadota; class Alphaproteobacteria; order Sphingomonadales; family Sphingomonadaceae; genus Sphingomonas; species Sphingomonas sp. CCH9-F2. Next base: position 26,495 of record NZ_LSJO01000081.1, read on the forward strand.
GACGCTGGTGACCGTGGTGCAGGGGTTCGACCCGGCGGCGTTCGACCGGCACGTCCAGGCGATCGACAACGGCATCGAGGGCGGGCGCCAGCAGCCGCATGACCTGAGCGGCATCACGAACACGCGCCGCCGCGACAGCGGCGGGTCCGCTGGATCGTCCTTTCCGCCGCTGCCGCCCGTGGATGCCTATTCCGACGACGTTCCCGCACCCGGACCCGACGCGGACGGCGGAGCGGGCGACTTCCACGACGGAACGCCGGCCACAGTTTCCACTATGGGGGGCGGGGGGCGGATCGCGCCGCCCCGTGACGACGTGGTGGATCGCGAATGCGCGATGCTGCCGCGCACCGACCTGGGCAATGCCGAGCGGTTCTGGCGGCGGCATGGCTGGAAATTCCGGTTCTGCGCCGAATTGGGGTGGTTCGTGTGGGACGGGCGGCGGTGGGAGCTGTTGTCCGAGGAAAAGGACAAGGTGCCGGGCAAGGTCAGCTTCGCGGTGTTCGAGACGGTGCGCGCGATCCGGCACGAGGCCGATCTGGTCGCGGCGTCGGGCCTGAAAGAGGAACTGCCGGCCGACGCCAGCGATGCGGAGCGCGCGGCGACTCTGGATTTCATCGTCAAGTGGCGCGGTAGCGGCGACAACAAGGTGCCGATCTATTTCAGCGACATGCTGCGCGACCATGCGATGTCGAGCGAGGGCGCGCAGCGGCTGCACTGCGTGGCCAATCTGGTCAAGTCGTTCCAGGGGATCGCGATCGGGGCGGATGCGATGGACGTCGACCGGATGGCGATCAACGTCCTGAACGGCACGTTGCGGCTGACCCGCGAGGGCCGGCGCTGGGCGATGGTAGACGGCGCGATGAAAGCGATCACGATCGGCGACCGATGGGGGTTGCGCCTCGACCAGCATCGGCCGGACGACCTGATCAGCAAGGTGGCGCATGTGCGGTTCGAGCCAGGCGCCGCCAGTCCGGTCTACGACGCGTTTCTGGAGGTGGTGCAGCCGGACCCCGTCGTGCGCCGGTTCCTGCACCAATGGGGCGGATATTCGATCACGGGCGATATCAGCGAGCAGAAGCTGGCGTTCTTCCACGGCAAGGGGCGCAACGGCAAATCGACGCTGGTCGACCTGTGGGGCCATATCGCGGGGGATTACGGCGGGTCGATCGCGATCGAGACGCTGCTGGACCAGGGCAAGGGGCGCAAGGGCGGCGATGCCACGCCCGATCTGGCGCGGTTGCCGGGCATCCGGTTCCTCCGGACCTCCGAACCGGAGAAGGGGGCGAAGCTGGCCGAGGCGCTGATCAAGCTGATCACCGGGGGCGAGCCGATCGACGCGCGGTATCTGCACAAGGGGTTCTTCACCTACCTGCCCAGCTTCAAGGTGACGGTGTCGGGCAATCACAAGCCCAAGATCACCGGGCATGACGACGGCATCTGGCGGCGCGTGATGCTGGTGCCGTGGGACGTCCAGATCGCGGCGGACAAGGTGGACCGCGCGCTGCCCGACAAGCTGCGCGGCGAGGCGTCAGGCGTGCTCAACAGGTTGCTGGAGGGGTTGCTGGACTGGCGCGAGCATGGGTTGATCGAACCCGACAGCGTGAAGGCGGCGACGGCCAAGTACCGCGAGCAGAGCGACCAGCTGGGGCGGTTCCTGGACGATTGCGTGCGCATCGTGGACGGGGCGAAGGCCAAGTCGAGCGAGCTGTTCGCGCTCTACAGCGCATGGGCGAAGGCCAATGGCGCGGCGGAGTGGCAACAGGCCGGCTTCACCGCGGCGATGCAGGACCGCGGGTTCGAGAACAAGCGATCCAACGGCATCCAGTGGCTGGATATCGAGATGGTCAAGCAGCCGGGCGACTTCGCCGAGCATGATGGCGGCCGGGACGATGGATCGCCGCCCTATTCGGCAGACGATTACCCCGTTTAGGAACAGGAGACGGTTCCGGCGGAATGTCGGGATGGAAGGCAAGAACATGAGGAATTGTGCGGTGTTGGAACGCTTGGAAATCGGATGACGCCACCCGCCATGATGTGTGTGCGCATATGTGCGCACATGATGAATTACCTTTGTTTTCCTTCCACCCCTTCCAATCAACAATCTGGCATCTTCGGATGCCACGCGAAACAGGGAATTCTGCGATGGATCATCGGGCCGAAATGGAAGCGCGGGGCGACGGGGCGGCGGTTCCGATGGAAGGTGCGGCGGAATGGACGTTCGATGCGGTGCAGGACCGGCTGGTCGAGGCGATGCTGACCTGCTGGCGCGGCGGTGACCGCGAGCGCGGGTGGCTGCGCGGCGGGGCGGATGGCCCGTGGCACATGGTGCTGCCGGACGCCGCCTATGACGGCGGGCGCGATGCGGGCGAGGCGCGGATCGATGCGGCGATCCGCCCC
>NZ_LSJO01000082.1:0-615 GCF_001556735.1 Sphingomonas sp. CCH9-F2
GCGCGGCACGACGGGCACCGCGCCGTTGCCCGCCGCCCCCGCCTTTGCCGCGCGGATCGCGGGCGATGCGAAGGTGACGCCGGCGCGCCCGTTCACGCTGGCGGGAATCGCGCCGATCGACCGCGCGCGCGCGCTGCAATGCCTGACCGCCGCGATCTATTACGAGGCGGCGTCGGAATCGGACGAGGGCGAGCGCGCGGTGGCGCAGGTGGTGCTGAACCGCGTGCGGCATCCGGCATTTCCCGCCAGCGTGTGCGGCGTCGTCTATCAGGGCGTCGGTGCCGCCGGGGGCGGGTGCCAGTTCAGCTTCGCCTGCGACGGTGCGAGCGCGCGGATTCCGAGCCGGCAGGGCTGGGCGCGCGCGGCGCGGATCGCGGCGGCGGCGCTCAACGGTTCGGTCTATGCCCCCGTCGGCCTTGCCACCCATTACCACACGTTCGCGGTGACCCCGGCGTGGAACCGCACATTGGTGATGACCGACGCGGTGGGGGCGCATTTCTTCCACCGCTGGAAGGGTTTCTGGGGGACGGCGGCGGCGTTCGTGCAGCGCTATCGCGGCGGCGAACTGTTGCCCGCGGGGCCGGTGGCGGTGCCGGGCGTGGCCGGGGCAGGGGC
>NZ_LSJO01000083.1:0-7773 GCF_001556735.1 Sphingomonas sp. CCH9-F2
GTGGGCGCCGGCGCCGGGGCGGGCGCGGGATCGCCGAAGCCGGGGGGAAGAAGCGATTCCGGCCGCTGCTGCTGCTGTTGCTGCGCCAGCGCCGCCGCGCCGAACGCCAGCGCCGCGCCGCCGGCGACCAGCGCCCGCTTAATTCGCGAGGTTGCCAAGCTCGACCACCTTTTCCACGCGCGTGGTGGGACGTTCGGTGGCGCGGCCCGCCAGGAAGAACAGCGCCCCCAGCACGACGACCAGCAAGACGATCAGGGAGACGAGCAACCGGGACATGGACTTCACCTAACAACGTGCCAGATACCGGGCCGGACACCAGCCCGGCGCCCGGCAACGGGTGCGCACGGTCTGTTGCCGCGGCCGACGTGCGCTGTATAGCCCGGCGGACGATGTTGCAAAGCCCGCCCGTTCCCCGTTCCCCGGAAAAGCCGCGATGGACCGGCCAGCCGATCGTGCTGGTGGGGCTGATGGGCGCAGGCAAGTCCACCGTCGGGCGGCGGCTGGCGGCGCGGCTGGGGCTGGCGTTCGTCGACGCCGATCACGAGATCGAACATGCCGCGGGGATGACGATCAGCGATATCTTCGCCAAGTTCGGCGAGGCGCATTTCCGCGACGGCGAACGCCGCGTGATCCAGCGGCTGATCGACGGGCGGCCAAAGGTGATCGCGACCGGCGGCGGCGCGTTCGTGAATGACGAGACGCGCGCGCTGATCCTGTCCGACGCGCTGTCGATCTGGCTCGACGCGCCGGTCGAGGTGCTGGTCGACCGCGTCGGGCGTCGCGACACCCGCCCGCTGCTGCGCGGGCGCGATCCGGCGCAGGTGCTGCGCGATCTCGCCGCGGTGCGCAATCCGCTCTACGCCCAGGCGCACCTGCGGGTCGCCAGCGGCAATGCGCCGCACGACATCACCGTGCGCGCGATCATGAAGGCCATCGGCAAATGACGAATATCGCGATCGACAAGGGCATCACCGTGCCCGTGGCGCTGGGCGAGCGCAGCTACGACGTGCGGATCGAGGCGGGATTGCTGGGGCGCGCGGGCGACCTGCTGGCACCGATCGCGCGCGGGCGGACGATGCCGATCGTCGCGGACGAGAATGTCGCAGGCCATCTGGCGACGCTGCAGGCATCGCTGGACGACGCGGGCGTGCCGCACCGCGCGATCGTGCTGCCCGCGGGCGAGGGATCGAAGAGCTGGGCGACACTGGAGCGCCTCACCGACGAACTTCTGGCGCTAGGGGTCGAACGCGGCGACCATGTCATCGCGCTGGGCGGCGGGGTGATCGGCGACCTGGTCGGGTTCGCCACCGCGATCCTGAAGCGCGGCTGCGGGTTCGTACAGGTGCCCACCACGTTGCTGGCGCAGGTCGATTCGTCGGTGGGGGGCAAGACCGGGATCAACGCGCGGGCCGGCAAGAACCTGATCGGTGCGTTCCACCAGCCCGCGACGGTGCTGATCGACCCCGACGTCCTCGATACCCTGCCAGCGCGGCAGGTACGCGCCGGCTATGCAGAGGTGGTCAAATACGGGCTGATCGACGATCCGCATTTTTTCGCCTGGTGCGAGGCGAACGGCGCGGCGCTGCTGGCGGGCGACGCGGCGGCGCGCACCTATGCGATCGCGCATTCGGTCGCCGCCAAGGCGCGGATCGTCGGCGAGGACGAATTCGAGACGACCGGGCGGCGCGCGCTGCTCAACCTGGGGCATACCTTCGGCCATGCGCTCGAGGCCGAGGCGGGCTTTTCCGACCGGCTGCTGCATGGCGAGGCGGTGGCGGCGGGCTGTGCGCTGGCCTTCGCCTTTTCGGCCGAAACCGGGCGCTGCCGGCCGGAGGACGCCGCGCGCGTCGCCGCGCACTGGCGCGCCAGCGGGCTGCCCGACGGGCTGGCCGCCGCCGGGATCGACGCCCCGCCCGCGCGGCTGATCGAGCATATGCGCCACGACAAGAAAATGGCGGCGGGCACGTTGCCGTTCCTGCTATCGAACGGCATCGGGCGCACCTACCTCGACCGCACCGTCGCGCTCGACCAAGTCGAGGCGTTCCTGGCGAGCGCCCGCTGACGGGAACGGGCGGGGAAGCGCCGCGTTCGGGTCGCTTCTGACCTCGATCGGCGGAGTTTCCCATGCCTTACGTCAAGACGCGCGACGGCACCGACATTTACGTCAAGGACTGGGGCGAAGGGCGCCCGGTCGTCCTGATCCATGGCTGGCCGCTGTCGTCGGACAGCTGGGACCCGCAAATGAAGGCGCTGGCCGATGCGGGCTTTCGCGCGATCGCCTATGACCGGCGCGGGTTCGGTCGCTCGGAGCAGCCGTGGCGCGGCTATGATTACGACACGCTGACCGACGATCTGGCCGACGTGATCCAGGCGGCGGGGGTCGGCAGCGACCTGACGCTGATCGGCTTTTCGATGGGTGGCGGCGAAGTGGCGCGCTACATGAGCCGCTACGACGGCAAGGGCGTGATCGCCGCCGGGCTGGTCGGATCGGTGGTGCCCTACATGCTCCGGACCGAGGACAATCCCGATGGCGTGCCCGAAGAGACGCTGCAACAGATCGCCGACGGCATCGCCGAGGACCGGCCGGAGTTCTTCCGCAATTTCTTCAAGGACTTCTTCGGTGTCGGCTATATCACCAGCCCGGTCAGTGACGCGACGCTCGACTGGGCATGGCGGCTGGCGATGCAGGCCGGGCTGCAACCGACGCTGAAATGCGCCGAAAGCTTCGGCCACACCGATTTCCGCGGCGACCTGCCCGCGTTCCGCGTCCCCACGCTGGTGCTGCACGGCACCGCGGACAAGACCGTGCCAATCGATGCCAGCGGGCGAGAGGCGGCGCGCGGGATCGCGCACTCGCAACTGGTCGAATATGACGGCGCGCCCCACGGCCTGTTCGCCACCGAGGGCAAGCGGCTGACTCGCGACCTGCTGACGTTCCTGGGCCAGTAAGCGCTTCCCCCCGCTGACTTGGCCGTCGCAATCGGCTAGCGAAGCGCGATCATGCTGTTCGCGCTTCGCCTGCTGCTCAAGGTCGTCATCGGCTTCGTCATCGTGTCGGTGCTGTGGGTCGCGATCTATGCGGTCGTCCCCCCGCCCTTCACCTTCACGATGGCGGGCGACCTGATCGCCGGCCATTCCGTCACGAAGGACTGGACCCCGCTGTCGCGGATCGACCCGGACATGCCGCGCGCCGCGATCGCGGGGGAGGATTCGCGTTTCTGCTCGCACCATGGCTTCGACTGGCGCGGGATCGCCGCGGCGGCGAAGAGCAACATGGAGGGCGGGCGCATCCGCGGCGGATCGACGATCAGCCAGCAGACCGCCAAGAACGCCTTCCTGTTCCAGGGCGGGGGCTATCTGCGCAAGGCGCTGGAGGCGTGGTTCACCGTCCTGATCGAGACAATCTGGGGCAAGAAGCGGATCATGGAGGTGTACCTCAACATCGCCGAGACCGGGATTGGCACCTATGGTGTCGAGGCCGGCGCCGAGCGGTATTTCGGCCATTCCGCCGCGACGCTGACCCCGATGGAGGCCGGCCGGATCGCCGCCGTGCTACCGCTTCCCAAGAAGCGCGAGGCGGTCGACCCGCGCGGGTTCGTGCGACGGCACGGCAACGCGCTGTCGCGCTATGTCGGGGTGGTGAAGCGGGCAGGGCTGGACAGCTGTCTGAAGTGAGGGGAGCGGGCCGTGACGACGCCGCCCGCCCACCCCAAATGTCCCCCCAGCGCAGGCTGGGGCCTCGCGCGGCTCCTGCCACCGGGAGATCCCAGCCTGCGCTGGGATGACGTCCCGCGCGAAGGTCTTTACTTCGTCGCGCTGTCGATCGCGCCGCCGGCCTTGTCGGCGGTCTTCTCGACGCTCTGCGCGGCCGAGGTGATCGCATTGTTCTTCGCGGTTTCGCTGTCGCTGCGCATCAGCACGAAATAGGCCGCGACCAGCACCGCGACCAGGATCGCGGCACCGATCAGCAACCCGCCACCGCCGCCGCGGCGTTCGATGATCGTCGTATGCGGCGTCTGCGTTACCCGGTCGTCCGTCATGGCATCCTCCTGTCATGGATCAGCCAAAAATCGACGCACGGCCGGATTGTTCCGCTATCGCAAGCAGTTCGCCCGGAAAGCCGGCCGGCGATCAGAACGGCAGCTTGAACCCCGGCGGCAGCGGCAGCCCGCTGGTCATCTTCGCCATTTCGGCGGAAGAGGCGGCGTCGGCCTTGGCGCGCGCGTCGTTGAACGCGGCGGCGACCAGATCCTCCAGCATCTGCTTTTCGGACGGGACGATCAGCGAATCGTCGATCGCGACCGCGATGATCCTGCCCTTGGCGGACGCCTTGACCTTGACCAGGCCGCCGCCCGCAGCGCCCTCCACCTCGATCGTGTCTAGGCTGTCCTGCGCCTTTTGCAGCTCGTTCTGGACGTTCTGCGCCATGGCCAGGATGTCGTTGATATCCTTCACGTGATACTCCGCTTGGCTGGTTTGGGTTCGATCAGTTCGGCATCGGGAAACGCCCGGAACGCGGCATCGACCACCGGATGCGTGCGCGCGGCATCATGGCGCGCCTGCACCACGTCCTGCTCCGCCTCGAACACGGTCGGCGCTCCGGGCAGGTCGGCCATCGAAATCTGCCACGGCTTGCCCGTCGCCTCGCGCAGCACCGCCGCCAGATCGCCCAGCGTATCGGTCGACAGCGGGCGGTTGCCGCTCAGCACGATCTCGCCCGGCTTGTAGCTGACCAGGCTGGCGCCGCGCTTCAGCCGGACGAGCAGGTCGAGCTTCCCGATCTCGTCCAGCAGCGCCAGCACGCCCGCGAACTCGCCGGGCATGCGATCGGCGGGCGCGGGCGGTGCGGGCGGCGGCGGCGACGCGGATGTGGCGGCGGCGGGCAACGGCCCGCCCTGCGCCAGCCGCCGCGCCAGATCGGCCGGATCGGGCAAGGTGGACGCGTGGATCGCGCGCAGGATCGCCATCTCCGCGGTTTCGATCGGCAGCGCGGCGCGCGCCACCTCCTCATGCCCCTTCAGGAACAATTGCCACAGGCGGTGGAGCGCGGGGAAGGACAGTGTCCCCGCCCAGTCGCGATAGGCGGCGCGCTCCTCGACCGGCTGCGCCGGATCGTCGGCGGCGCCGACCTTCACCTGGGTGATGCCGTGCACCGCCTCCATCAGCGCGCGGATCACGCCCAGCGGATCGACGCCCAGATCGTACTGCCGGCGGATCGCCGCCAGCGCGCCGGGCGCGTCGCCGGCCAGAATCAGCGCCAGCAGGTCGCGCACGGCATTGCGATCCGACAGGCCCAGCATGTCGCGTACCGCATCGGCGCGCACCCCGCCGCCGGCCATGTCGGCATGGGCGATCGCCTGATCGAGGATCGACAGACCGTCGCGCGCGGACCCTTCCGCCGCGCGCGCGATCAGCGCCAGCGCCTCCGGCTCCGCCTCGGCCCCCTCCGCCGCGACCACATGCGCGAAATGCTTCGCCAGCAGTTCGGCGGGAATGCGGCGCAGGTCGAACCGCTGGCAGCGCGACAGGACCGTCACCGGCACCTTGTTCACCTCCGTCGTGGCGAACAGGAACTTCACATGCGCGGGCGGCTCCTCCAGCGTCTTGAGCAGGCCGTTGAACGCCGCCTTCGACAGCATGTGGACTTCGTCGATAATGTAGATCTTGTAGCGCGCCGACACCGCGGCATAGCGCGACGCCTCGATGATCTCGCGGATGTCGTCGATGCCGGTGTGGCTGGCGGCGTCCATCTCGATCACGTCGATATGGCGGCCCTCGGCGATCGCGCGGCACGGCTCGCACACCCCGCAGGGCGCGATCGTCGCCCCGCCCTGCCCGTCCGGGCCGATGCAGTTGAGCGCCTTGGCGATCAGCCGCGCGGTGCTGGTCTTGCCCACCCCGCGCACGCCGGTCAGCAGGAAGGCATGCGCGATCCGGTCACGCTTGATCGCATTGGCCAGCGTCTGGACCATCGGTTCCTGCCCGATCAGCGCGTCGAACGTCTGCGGGCGATATTTGCGCGCCAGCACGCGATACGGCTGCGCGCCGGCCGGTGGCGCAGGGGGCGCGCCCAGATCGAGGGAGTCGGACATTGCGTTGCGATATAGGCACGCCAACGCGCGCTGTCGAAGGCGGAGATGATCGTCGCGCGATCCGGGCGAATGCCCGGCGTCAGGCGGGGTTCGCCGGTAACGGTGGTAGTATGCTGTCGTCCTGGGTTCCGGCGTTCGCCGGAACACGGTTGAGCCGCCGCGGTCGGCGTGCTCCTGCGCAGGCAGGAGCCCAGGGTTATGTCGCGCGACGGGTGATGCCGCACGTTTCCGTGATGGTCCAAGACGGGCTAGATGCGCCGCGGCGAAGCCGCGTCGTCGGACGGGTTCGGCCTTTACCCGCCCGCCGGCCGCGCTGGCGCGTCGTGCGGCGAGGATCGCCGCCTGCGCTCGGCGCGGTGGGAGCCGGGACGACCCGCGGCGAAATCGTTGTGGCTGCTTCCGTCAGGACCTGACCAGGTTGGCGACGACCACGTCCGCCCGACTCCCGCGCGCCATATGGCCGAGCCGGGCGGCGGGTTCAAGACCCATCGCCCGGCGGCCGGTCACGCCGTCACCAGCGCGCGCGATAGCAGCGGCGCACCGGGCCGTAATAGCTGTCCTGCCAGCGACATACCGTCCGCACGTCGCCCCACTGACGCCCGCGGTTCCAGCGCGGGCCGCGATCCCAGCGCGCGCCGCGGTTCCAGTGGCGGCCGCGATCCCAATGCCGTCCCGGACCACGGTCCCAGCCCGGTCCACGGTCCCAATGCCGTCCCGGTCCACGATCCCAGCCGGGGCCACGGTCCCAGCCCGGCCCGCGCGGATGCGCCGCCGCGGCGGTGGGGGTCAGCGCGCTCGCCGCAACGACGCCGGCGATGCTCAGTGCGATCAGTTTCATGTGCACCTACTCCTGCTCATGGTCTGTGGTGACAGACTAGGGCCGGGGCGCTGCACCTTCCCTGAACCTCACGGTAATCTCACCGTCAGCTTCCCCAGCGCCGCGTCGATCTGCACCTGGCACGCCAGCCGGCTGGTGCAGCGCGCGCCGGGGACGAGGTCGAGCATGTCCTCCTCCTCCTCGCCCGGCGGGGGGAGAAGATCGAAATCGGCGGCCTCGACGATCACATGGCAGGTCGCACACGCCAGATCGCCGCCGCACGTCCCCTCCAGCGGCTGGCCCGCGCGCTGCGCCACGTCCAGCAATCGCTCGCCTTGGGTCGCGGCTTCTTCCCGCACCGTGCCATCCGGCGCGACGAAGACGACGTTCATGCCGCCACCCGCTGCGCATCCGCCGCCGCGACGATCCGGTCGAGGGCGCCGCCAAGCTCGTCCACGGTCGTATAGCGCCCGAAGCCGATGCGGATCGAGGAGCGCGCCGCCGCCTCCGACAGCCCGATCGCGCGCAGCACGTGGCTGGCGCGTCCCGATCCGCTGGCACAGGCGGATCCGGCGGAAAAGGCGACATCGCGCAGGTCGCTCATCAACCGGTTGACGTCCAGCCCGTCGCGCCGGACGTTGATGTTACCGCGATAGCGATGCGCGCGCGATCCGTTGACGGCCCAGCCCGCCAGCCGTGCGCAAGCCACATCCCACAGGCGACCGACATGATCCGCGTCGGCCGCCGCGCGTTCCCTCAGAAGTTGCGCCGCCACCCCGAACCCCGCGCACAACGCCGGGGACAGCGTGCCCGACCGCCCGCCCTCCTGATCGCCGCCATGCAGCAGCGGGGCGGGCGCGATCC
>NZ_LSJO01000084.1:0-6784 GCF_001556735.1 Sphingomonas sp. CCH9-F2
GGCCAAGGGGCGGATCGCGCGCATCGATACCGCCGATGCCGAGCGCGCGCCCGGCGTGATCGCGATCGTCACCCGCGAAAACGCCGGCAAGCTGGGCAAGGCGAAGGCGCATACCGCCACGATGCTCGCCGGCCCGATGGTCGAACATTACGATCAGGCGGTGGCGATCGTCGTTGCCGAGACGTTCGAACAGGCACGTGACGCCGCAAAGCGGGTGCGCGTCGACTATGCGCGCGCAAAGGGCCGCTACAATCTGGCCGCGGCGAAGGCCGGCGCGCCGATCGCCCCGGGCGACAAGATGAAGACCGCGGTGGGTGACTTTGCGCGCGCCTTCGCCGCGGCGCCGGTGACGGTCGATGCCACCTATACCACCCCCGACCAGAGCCACACGATGATGGAGCCGCACGCCACCATCGCGGCGTGGGACGGCGACACGGTGACGCTGTGGACGTCGAACCAGATGATCGCCTGGGCGGTGCGCGACATGAGCGAGACGCTGCTGATCCCGAAGGAGAAGATCCGCGTCGTCTCCCCCTATATCGGCGGCGGGTTCGGCGGGAAGCTGTGGGTGCGCTCGGACGCGGTGATGGCCGCGCTGGCCGCGCGCGCGGCGAAGCGCCCGGTCAAGGTGGCGCTGGCCCGGCAGCAGGTGATGAACAACACCACCCACCGCCCCGCGACGATCCAGCGCATCCGGCTGGGCGCGGACAAGACGGGCAAGATCACCGCGATCGCGCATCAGACGTGGTCGGGCGACCTGCCCGGCGGCGGGCCGGAGACGGCGGCCAACCAGACGCAGTTGCTCTACGCCGGCGCCAACCGGCTGACCGAGACCCGGCTCGCGGTGCTCGACCTGCCCGAAGCCAATGCGATGCGCGCGCCCGGAGAGGCGCCGGGGATGATGGCGCTGGAAGTCGCGATGGACGAACTGGCGGAAAAGCTGGGGATGGACCCGGTGCGCCTGCGCGTCATCAACGACACGCAGGTCGATCCCGAAAAGCCCGAACGACCGTTTTCGGACCGCAACCTGGTGCGCTGCCTGGAGGAAGGCGCGCAGCGCTTCGGCTGGTCGCGGCGCAATCCGACGCCGGGCACGGTCCGCGACGGGCGCTGGCTGGTCGGCATGGGCATGGCCGCGGCGTTCCGTAACAACATGAACATGAAGAGCGGCGCGCGCGTCGGCGTCGACCGCAAGGGCGTGGTCACCGTCGCCACCGACATGACCGACATCGGTACCGGCAGCTATACGATCATCGCGCAGACCGCGGCGGAGATGATGGGCGTGCCGCTCGACAAGGTCATCGTCCTGCTGGGCGACAGCCGCTTTCCCGAATCGGCCGGGTCGGGCGGGCAATGGGGCGGCAACAGCTCGACCGCGGGCGTCTATGCCGCGTGCGTCGACCTGCGTCGCCGCATCGCACAGAAACTGGGCTTCGACCCCGATCGCGCCACCTTCGCCGACGGCAAGGTCAGCGGCGGCGGGCGCTCGGTCGATCTGGCGAAGGCCGCCGGCGACGAGGGGATCAGCGGCGAGGACACGATCGAGTTCGGACGCCTCAACGACGATTATGCGCAGGCGACGTTCGGCGCGCATTTCGTCGAGGCGGGCGTCGATGCGCACACCGGCGAGATCCGCGTGCGCCGCATGGCGGGCGTGTACGACGCCGGGCGCATCCTCAACCCCGTATCGGCGCGCAGCCAGGTGATCGGCGGGATGTCGATGGGGATCGGCGCGGCGTTGATGGAGGATGCGGTCGTCGATCCGCGCTTCGGCTATTTCGTCAATCACGACTTGGCCGAGTATCACGTCCCCGTGCACCTCGACGTGCCGCATCAGGAAGTGGTGTTCCTCGACACGCTCGACGACAAGACCTCGCCGATGAAGGCCAAGGGCGTCGGCGAACTGGGCCTGTGCGGCGCCGCCGCGGCGGTCGCCAATGCGGTCTACAACGCCTGCGGCGTGCGCATCCGCGACTATCCGCTGACGCTGGACAAGGTGCTGAAGGCGATGGCGCGGGTGTGATCCGGCGGGCGGGCGGGCCGCCGTCCGCCCGCCCTGGACGCCGGCCTTCGCCGAAGCACGGACGTTGAACGTCATCCCGGCGAAAGCTGGGATCTTCCGGTGGGCGAGCGCATCGCCGGCCCCACGAAGACCTCGGCCTTTGCCGGGGGTGACGTTCTGCTTCCCTCAGTCGACGAACGCGCGCTCGATCACGAATTGGCCGGGATTGGCGTTCGACCCTTCGGTCAGCCCCGCCGCTTCCAGGATGCCGGCGGTTTCGCGGATCATCGCGGTCGATCCGCACAGCATCACGCGGTCGGTTTCCGGGTTGAAGCGCGTATCGCCGACCAGCGGCGCGCCGAACAGCCGGCCGTCTTCGATCAGCGTGGTGATCCGGCCCATGGTGTGGAATTCCTCGCGCGTGACGCACGGCAGGTAATGGAACTGCTCGGCGGCCTGGTCGGACACCAGCGGATCGTCGGCCAGCCGCTCGCTGAGCATGTCGTGCCACGCCAGATCGTCGACGCGGCGCACGCCGTGGACGATCACCACCTGCTCGAACCGCTCATAGGCTTCCGGATCGCGCGCGACGCTCAGGAAAGGAGCCAGCCCCGTACCGGTCGACAGCAGGAACAGCCGCTTGCCGCCCAGCAGCGCATCGAGCACCAAAGTGCCGGTCGGCTTCTTGCCCATGTACAATTGGTCGCCGGGCTTCACCGCCTGCAACCGGCCGGTCAGCGGGCCGTCCGGCACCTTGATCGACAGGAATTCCAGCTCCTCGGCCCAGGACGGGCTGGCGATCGAATAGGCGCGCATCACCGGCTTGGGCGGCTTGCCCGCCACCCCCTCGCCCTCACCGGGCAGGCCGATCATCACGAACTCGCCCGAGCGGAAGCGGAACGACGCCGGCCGCTCGACGGCGAAGCTGAACAGATGCTCGTTCCAGTGGCGCACCCACTTCACGGCCACGGTCTGGAACGCGGCATTTTCCGGGATCAGGACGGGCGCGCCCGCATCGATGCTCACTTCTGTCTATCTCCATCGCGGCAACCGTCGCGACGGCCAATGGCCCGCGGCTGCCCAATTCACGAGCGTGCCGATGGCCGCTGCGCCGATCCACCGCAAGAAACGCTTGGCTTGGCGGATGCAAGCATTTTTTGCGAACAGGTCGCAGCGCCTTTCGCCGTCCACCGTCGTTGCGCGCGCGGCGATGTTCCCCATATTCCCCCATATGGCGATCCAGATCCGCACCAGCCTTGCCGAGCCCGAAACCGGCGACAGCTTCGTCCCGCACCGGCCGCAGCGCCCCGACAAGGTGGAGGGCGGCAAGCCGTTCAAGCTGGTCAGCGACTATCAGCCGTCGGGCGACCAGCCGACCGCCATCGCCGAGCTGGTCGGCGCCGCGCGGCAGGGGGAGCGCGACCAGGTGCTGCTGGGCGTCACCGGTTCGGGCAAGACCTTCACCATGGCCAAGGTGATCGAGGAATTGCAGCGCCCCGCGCTGATCCTGGCGCCGAACAAGATCCTGGCCGCGCAATTGTACGGCGAGTTCAAGAGCTTCTTCCCCGAGAACGCCGTCGAATATTTCGTCAGTTACTACGACTATTACCAGCCGGAGGCGTATGTCCCGCGCTCCGACACCTATATCGAGAAGGAAAGCTCGATCAACGAGGCGATCGACCGGATGCGCCATTCGGCGACGCGATCGCTGCTGGAGCGCGACGACGTGCTGATCGTCGCATCGGTATCGTGCCTGTACGGCATCGGATCGGTCGAAACCTATTCGGCGATGATCTTCGATCTGAAGAAGGGCCAGTCGGTCGACCAGCGCGAGATCGTGCGCAAGCTGGTGGCACTGCAATACAAGCGCAACGACGCGGCGTTCCAGCGCGGCAATTTCCGCGTCAAGGGCGACAATCTGGAAATCTTCCCGTCGCATTATGAGGACAGCGCGTGGCGCGTGTCGTTCTTCGGTGACGAGATCGAGGATATCGTCGAGTTCGACCCGCTGACGGGGAAGAAATCCGCGAGCCTGTCGTCGATCCGCGTCTATGCCAATTCGCACTATGTCACCCCCGGCCCGACGCTGAAGCAGGCGAGCGAGGCGATCCGCCACGAACTGACCGAGCGGCTGAAGGAGCTGGAGGCGGAGGGCAAGCTGCTGGAGCGCCAGCGGCTGGAGCAGCGCACGCATTTCGACCTGGAGATGATCGCCGCGACCGGCAGCTGCAACGGGATCGAGAATTACAGCCGCTTCCTGACCGGGCGCCTGCCCGGCGAACCGCCGCCAACGCTGTTCGAATATCTGCCCGAAAACGCGCTGCTGTTCGTCGACGAAAGCCACCAGACGGTGCCGCAGATCGGCGCGATGGCGCGCGGCGACCACCGGCGCAAGATCACGCTGGCCGAATACGGCTTCCGCCTGCCCAGCTGCATCGACAACCGCCCGCTGCGCTTCAACGAATGGGACGCGATGCGCCCGCAGACGGTGTGCGTATCGGCGACGCCGGGGTCGTGGGAGATGGAACAGTCCGGCGGCGTCTTCGCCGAACAGGTGATCCGCCCGACCGGGCTGATCGACCCGCCGGTGGAAATCCGCCCGGTCGAGGAACAGGTGCAGGATTGCATCGTCGAATGCCGCGCGACCGCCGAAAAGGGTTTCCGCACGCTCGTCACCACGCTGACCAAGCGGATGGCCGAGGACCTGACGGAGTATATGCACGAGGCCGGGGTGCGCGTGCGCTACATGCACTCCGACGTGGAGACGCTGGAGCGGATCGAGCTGATCCGCGACCTGCGGCTGGGGGTGTATGACGTTCTGATCGGCATCAACCTGCTGCGCGAGGGGCTGGACATCCCGGAATGCGGGCTGGTGTGCATCATGGATGCCGACAAGGAAGGGTTCCTGCGTTCCGAAACGTCGCTGATCCAGACGATCGGGCGCGCGGCGCGCAACGTCGAGGGGCGCGTGATCCTCTACGCCGACCGCATCACCGGCAGCATGGAGCGCGCGATGAACGAAACCGCGCGCCGCCGCGAAAAGCAGGAGGCGTACAACCGCGAACACGGCATCACCCCGACCACGATCCGCCGCAACATCGGCGACATCATCGCGCACGTCGCCTCGCAGGATCAGGTGACGGTCGAGATCGACGAGCAGCGCCCGCACATGGTCGGCCACAATCTGCGCGCCTATATCGAGGAGCTGGAGAAGAAGATGCGCAAGGCCGCATCGGATCTGGAGTTCGAAGAGGCCGGTCGCCTGCGCGACGAAATCCGCCAGCTGGAACAGGAAGAGCTGGGCCTGCCGGTCGAGCAGCACAAGGCGCCGGTGATGGGGCGCAGCAACGAAGGCAAGCCGGGCACGCGCAAGACCCGCTTCGGCAAGACCCAGCGCAAGTTCGGCGGCGCGCGCGGGGCGCGGTGACGCGCATCAGCCTGCGTTCAGCCGGATCGCGGTAGCGTGGGTGTTATGTACGCAGCGCCACGCCAGGAACGGATCGGATCGGCGGTCGCCGCCGGGGTGCTGACCGCGGCGATCGGCTGGGCGCTGCTCAACGGGCTGGCCGGTGGGATGATGCGCGCTCCGCTCGACGAAGGCCTCGCGATCTTCCGCGTCGCCCCGCCACCGCCGCGCCCGGCGGAAAAGGTGGTGCCGAAGAAGACGGCGGTGTCACGCCCGTCGGGTCGCGCGGCGCCGCCCAATATCCGGTCGCAGGCGACGCAGGTCGCCGCGCCGCGGCCGATCGTCGTCGTGCCCCTGCCCCCGCCCCCGATCACCGTCGCGCTCAAGCCGTTCGCGGGCGATGACGCGACGCAGGGCGCAACCACGCGCGTCGGTCCCGGGACGGGTGCCGGCGGCGTGGGCGACGGCACGGGGAGCGGCGGCTGGGGTGACGGCGATGGCGGCGGGATGGACGAGACGCCGCCGGTGCATATCCGCGGGCGGCTGCGCGATGCCGATTATCCGGGGGATGTCGGCGAGGCGGGCTTCCAGGGCACCGTGTCGGTCAAGTTCCTGGTGTGGGTCGACGGGCGGGTGCGTGATTGCAGCGTTACCCGATCGAGCGGCAACGCGACACTGGACGCGACCACCTGCCGCCTGATCGAACAGCGCTTCCGCTACCGCCCGTCACGCGATGCGGACGGACGCGCGGTGCCGGCGTGGATCGTCGAGAACCATCAATGGGTGATCGAGCCGGATCGTTGAGGGCGCTTACCGATCGCCGGACGCCTCGTCCTCCGGCTCGGCATCGATCGTCTGCGGCGGATTGGTGTTGCCCTTGTCGGGCGAATCGGGATCGGTCAGCAATTCCTCGACCGCTTCCTGCATCGCATTGTCGCCGTCGCGCTTTGTCGTCGTCATCGTACCGCTCCTCACCCGACCGCCAGATTCTCGCCGCCGACCTGATAGTAACTGGCGACGCGATCGGCATAGGATTGGTCGAACACCGGTGCGTTGTTCGCCCAGCTCGGTCCACCCTCCAGCATCCGCCTGTCGATCGTCACGACGAAGCCGTCGCGCACCGGATCATATTGCAGCAGCGAGAAGGGCAGCGGGTAGAAGCTCTTGCCCATGCCCAGGAAGCCGCCCAGGCTGAGCACCGCGTGCGTCGTGCGCCCCGACCCCTTGTGGACCATGAAGGCATGGACCGACCCCAGGTGATCGCCGTCGCGGCTGTCGACCTTCATCGTTTCGGAAAGATTGGCCTGCACCAGGATCTGGGTCGGCGTGGCGTCGGACATGGAACCTCCGGCTGTCGAACTTGCGATGGATCAAAC
>NZ_LSJO01000085.1:0-493 GCF_001556735.1 Sphingomonas sp. CCH9-F2
CCCGCCGCCGTATATCCACACGATCACCGGCAGCCGCCGTGCGCCCGCACCGGCGGGTTTCCAGACATTGGCGTAGAAACAGTCCTCCGCCGGGGTGGTGCCGAGCGGCGCAGCATCGCTGGGGAACGGCACCTGCGCGCAATCGGGGCCATAGGCGCGCGCGTTGCGCACCCCGCGCCACGCGGCGGCGGGTTGCGGGGCGCGCCAGCGCAGCGCGCCGGTAGCGGGGGCGGCGAAGGGAATGCCCTTCCAGCTGGCGATGCCGTCGGCGATCGCGGGCAGGTACGCGGCGCGATCGGTGGCGACGACCGCGGCGTCGCGCGCATGCGCGGGCGCGGCAAGCGCGGCGAGCAGCAGCAACGAACCGTATTTCAGCGTCATCGCGCCACTCCCTCATCACCGACAGGCGAGACGTTGTGGCGCGATCGGGGGCGGGAGGCCAGCCCCCACGGCGGCGGCGAGGTGGGCGGGGTGCTTACCCGAAACGGCGGGG
>NZ_LSJO01000086.1:0-6276 GCF_001556735.1 Sphingomonas sp. CCH9-F2
GACCGGTCATGCCCAGCGCGCTGGTGTTGACCAGCAGCGTCGCCGCCGGCAGCCGCGCGGTCGGCGGCAGCGCATCGCCCTTCAGACCGAACTGCGCGAGCAGCGCGGCGCCCTTCAGCGGGGTACGATTGAGCAAGGTGACACGCCCGACGCCGAGCCGCGCCAGCGCGAACAGCACCGCGCGCGCCGCGCCGCCAGCGCCGACCACCGCCACCGGCTGACCCGCCAGGTCCAGCCCCGCGATCGGCGAGACGAAGCCCGCCGCATCGGTATTGGTGCCGACCAACGCGCCGCTCTCGTCACGAAACACGGTGTTGATCGCACCGATCGACGCGCGAAGGTCGCCCGGATCGGGCACGTGATCGAGCGCCGCGACCTTATGGGGCACCGTGACGTTGCAACCGCGCCACGCCGGATCGGCGGCGCGATCGGCGAAGAAGCGCGACAGATCCTCGGGCGCGACGCGGGTGGCGCGATAATCGGCGGCGATCCCGAGCTTTTCGAGCCAGAAACCATGGATCAGCGGCGATTTGGAATGCGCGATCGGATCGCCGATCACCTCGGCATAGGCTTGGGTCACGCCGGCAGCACCTTTCGCACGCGCAGATAGTCGAGCACCGGGAGCAGCGGCATCCCCAGCACGGTGAACTGGCTGCCGTCGATTCGCGCGAACAATTGCGCACCCGGCCCCTCGATCCGGTAGCAGCCGACGCAGCCGGCGATCGCGGGCCATTCGGCATCGAGATAGACGTCGATGAAGGCATCGGACAGCGGGCGGACGAACATCTTCGCCTTATCCACCACGCGCCACACCGGCTGGCCGTTCTCCGCGACCACCGCCGCGCTGACGAGATCGTGGCGCACGCCGGACATGCGGCGCAGGTGCTCGCGCGCCTCCGCGCGGCTGGTCGGCTTGTCGAGAATCGTGCCGTCGGCGAGCACGGCCAGGCTGTCCGACCCCAGCACCAGCCGGCCGGGGTGGCGCGCCGATACCTTGAGCGCCTTCAGCTCGGCCAGCGCATCGGCCACCTCGCGCGGATGGGCACCGGCCATTGCCGCCTTCAGCGCCGCTTCGTCGGCGTGCGCGGGTTCGGCGGTGAAGGGCACGCCCGCGGCGGACAACATCGCGGTGCGCGACGCGCTCTGGGACGCCAGGATCAGCACGTCATTCTCCCGTGGCGCGCGGCGCCTGCCCGCGGCGTTCGTTGACCAGCGCGATGATCGCGGCGGCGGTCTCCTCGATCGACCGGCGCGTGACGTCGATCACCGGCCAGCCGTTGTCGGCGAACATCCGCCGCGCGAATGCGATCTCGCGCGTGACCGCATCCTGATCGACATAATCGGTCTGCGCCGCCTGGTTGAGTGACAGCAGGCGGTTGCGCCGCACCTGGATCAGCCGGTCGGCGCTGGTGGTCAGCCCGACGACCAGCGGGTTCTTGAGCTCGAACAGGAAGCGCGGCGGCGGGCTTTCGACGACGATCGGGATGTTCGCGGTCTTGAAGCCCCGGTTGGCGAGATAGATCGAGGTCGGCGTCTTCGACGAGCGGCTGACCCCCGCCAGCACGATATCGGCTTCCTCCCAATCCTCGTGCGCGATTCCGTCATCGTGCGCGATCGTGAACTGGATCGCATCGACGCGCGCAAAATAGGCGGCGTCCAGTACGTGCTGACGCCCCGGGCGCGCCTTCGCCTGCTGACCCAGCAGCATCGACAGCGCATCGTTGACGGGATCGAGCGGCGCGACCGTCGGCAGGCCCAAGGCGCGGCAGCGGTTTTCCAGCGCCGCGCGCGTCACCGGGTTCACCAGCGTGAAGATGACGAGGCCGGGGTTCTGCGCGATTTCCTGTAGGATGCGGTCGAGGTGCATTTCGGTGCGCACCATCGGCCAGAAATGGCGCACCGTCTCGACATCGTCATATTGCGCCAGCGCCGCCTTGGCGATGTTCTCCAGCGTCTCGCCGGTCGAATCCGAGAGGAGATGGAGGTGAAGCCGGACCATCAGCGGGTCAGCGGGGCCGATCTGTGGACAACATGGGGACAGGCGCTAGCGCAACTTCGCCGCGCGGCCAAGCGAGCGATCGGACCGTGGATGAAGGCGATTCCGTCCACAATCCCGTCCCCAGCCCGGCATATCGTCCACGGCCTGTGGATAACGGGGACAACCGGCGCCGAATCCGCCGCTTCGCGAGGGCGACCCCCGCGTCAAGCTGTTGGCATTTCCGGGGCGAACGCATAAGCCCCGCAACTCACCCGCCATCATCATCAACAATCCCTTTAAGAATCTCTTAATAGGAAGAAGGAACGGTCGCCGATCGTGGACAAGCCGCTGCTCAGCGTCCTGAAGGGCCATCGCCAGGCCCGCCCCCCGATGTGGCTGATGCGACAGGCGGGACGGTATCTGCCGGAATATCGCGCACTGCGGGCGGAGAAGGGCGGCTTCCTGGCGCTCGCCACCGATCCGGTCGCCGCGGCCGAGGTGACGATGCAGCCGATCCGCCGCTTCGGCTTCGATGGGGCGATCCTGTTCTCCGACATCCTGATGGTGCCGTGGGCGCTGGGCCAGGACCTGTCGTTCGGTGCCGGTGAGGGCCCGCGGCTGGTCCCTGCGCTGGTCGATCATGCGTTGGCGACGCTCGCAGCAGCGCCGGAGCGGCTCGACCCGGTCTATGCCACCGTGCGCGGCGTCGCGGCCCAGCTGCCCGCGGGCGTCACCTTCCTGGGGTTCGCCGGATCGCCGTGGACGGTCGCGACCTATATGGTCGCCGGGCAGGGCAGCCGCGACCAGGAGGTGACGCGGACGCTCGCCTATCGCGATCCCGCAGGGTTCGACGCGATCGTCAATGCGATCGTGGCGATGACGATCGACTATCTGGCGGCGCAGATCGCCGCGGGGGTGGAGGCGGTGCAGCTGTTCGACAGCTGGGCCGGCAGCCTGTCGCCCGACCAGTTCGACCGCTGGGTGGTCGCGCCCAACCGCCGCATCGTCGAGGGGCTGCGCGCGCGCTGCCCGGGCGTACCGGTGATCGGCTTTCCGAAAGGGGCGGGGGGCAAGCTGCCCGCCTATGCCGCCGGGACCGGGGTCGACGCGATCGGGCTGGACGAGACGGTCGACCCCGCCTGGGCCGATGCCGTCCTGCCCGCCGGGCTGCCGGTGCAGGGCAATCTCGATCCGCTGGCGCTGCTGGCCGGGGGCGAGGCGCTGGACCGCGGGATCGACCGCGTGCTGGCGGCGTTCCCGGAACGGCCGCACGTCTTCAATCTGGGCCACGGGATCGGGCAGCATACCCCGATCGCGCATGTCGAGCGCCTGCTGGCGCGGGTAAGGGGTGAGGAATGATGGCCGGTTTCCTGGGCGCCACCTATGACTGGGTGAAGGCCGCGCATGTGATCTTCGTGATCTTCTGGATGGCGGGGCTGTTCATGCTGCCGCGCTATCTGGTCTATCATCAGGAAGGGATGGGCGATCCGGCCGAGGCGGCGCGGTGGATCGATCGCGAGACCAAGCTGCGCCACATCATCCTGACGCCGGCGATGATCGTCGTGTGGGTGCTGGGCCTGGCGCTGGCGTTCAACGCGGGGATTGCGGACGGCGTGCCCGGGCTGGGATGGCTCCATGCCAAGCTGGCGCTGGTGCTGCTGCTGTCGGCGTATCACGGCTGGGCGGTCGGCTATGCCAAGAAGCTGGCGCGCGGGCAGGCCACCGCCGCCAACCGCACGCTGCGGATGCTGAACGAGGTGCCCGCGATCGGCGCGGTGCTGATCGTCGTACTGGTGATCGTGAAGCCGTTCTGAGGGGCCGGGGCGACCAAGGCGCTTGACTAAGGGAGGCGCGAATCCTACGTCGCGCCCACGGCGCAGACGGGTCCCCGGCGCGTCGCCTCCTCTACAGCTTCGTTTCTCGAGCGTTCTCCATCGCCGGCCGAGCTTCCCCTGACACCCCGATCATATCGGACACCCGTAGATGCATCTGAAAGACCTGAAGAAGAAGGCGCCGGCCGAGCTGGTGCAGCTGGCCGAGGAACTCGGTGTCGAGGGCGCCTCGACGCTGCGCAAGCAGGACCTGATGTTCGCCATCCTGAAGGTGCAGGCCGAGAACGGCGAGCAGATCATGGGCGAGGGCACGATCGAGGTGCTGGCCGACGGCTTCGGCTTCCTGCGGTCGGCGCAGGCGAATTATCTGGCCGGGCCGGACGATATCTATGTCAGCCCCAACCAGGTGCGTAAGCACGGGCTGCGCACCGGCGACACTGTCGAGGGCGAGATCCGCGGGCCGAAGGACGGCGAACGCTATTTTGCGCTGACCCGCCTCACCACCGTCAATTTCGAGGACCCCGACCGGGTTCGCCACCGCGTCAACTTCGACAACCTGACGCCGCTCTATCCCGATGAGCGGCTGAAGATGGAAATCGAGGATCCCACGATCAAGGACAAGTCGGGCCGCGTGCTCGACGTCGTCGCCCCGATCGGCAAGGGCCAGCGCTGCCTGATCGTCGCCCCGCCGCGCGTCGGCAAGACGATCATGATGCAGAATATCGCCAAGGCGATCAGTGCGAACCACCCCGAGGTGTTCCTGATCGTCCTGCTGATCGACGAGCGGCCCGAGGAAGTCACCGACATGCAGCGCACGGTGAACGGCGAGGTGGTGTCGTCCACCTTCGACGAACCGGCTACGCGCCACGTCCAGGTCGCCGAAATGGTGATCGAGAAGGCCAAGCGGCTGGTCGAGCACAAGAAGGACGTGGTGATCCTGCTCGACAACATCACCCGTCTGGGCCGCGCCTACAACACCGTCGTCCCGTCGTCGGGCAAGGTGCTGACCGGCGGCGTCGACGCCAATGCGCTGCAGCGGCCGAAGCGATTCTTCGGCGCGGCGCGCAACATCGAGGAAGGCGGGTCGCTGACGATCATCTCCACCTCGCTGATCGACACCGGCAGCCGCATGGACGAGGTGATCTTCGAAGAGTTCAAGGGCACTGGCAACGCCGAGATCGTGCTGGACCGCAAGGTGGCGGATAAGCGCATCTTCCCGGCGATCGACGTGGGCAAGTCGGGCACCCGCAAGGAAGAATTGCTGGTCGAGAAGGGGCAGCTGTCCAAGATGTGGGTGCTGCGCCGCATCCTGATGCAGATGGGCACCGTCGACGCGATGGAATTCCTGCTCGGCAAGATGAAGGATTCGAAGACCAACGAGGATTTCTTCGATTCGATGAACCAGTGATCGGATGCGGCCTGCGCCATGCTGGCGCAGGACTCGCATGGATCCGGCCGGCGGGTGCGCCGCACGGCGCACCCGATCGACAACGCGGGCTTCGCCCGCGGCACCGTGGGGCGGTGCGTTCGCGCTGCTCCATAGGTAGCATTCCACGTCCGGAACGTTATGCCGGCCCGCATCATTGAAGCCGTTCGACGTCGGGAGTCACGTTCTTGAGCCTCATCGCCACGCTTGCCGCTGCCGCTGCTGCCGCGCCCATTCAGGGGCCGGGATCGCTGGGCGACATCTGGCAGCATATCGTCGCCGATTTCTCGAACCTGTCCGATCCCGCCGCGCTGGCGGCGTTTGGGTCGGTGCTGATGATCGATCTGGTGCTGGCGGGCGACAATGCGATCGTCGTCGGTGCGCTGGCGGCGGGTCTGCCGTCCGACCAGCGGCGCAAGGTGATCCTGATCGGCATCGGCGCGGCGCTGGTGCTGCGCATCCTGTTCGCGCTGATCGTCACTTGGCTTATGGGGATCGTCGGGCTGATCTTCGCCGGGGGGCTGCTGCTGCTATGGGTCAGCTGGAAATTCTGGCGCGAGATTCGCGCGGGCGCACATAACGAGGGCTCGGCGGAGATCGCCGGCGACGAATCCTCGGGGCTGAAGCCGGCGAAGAGCTTCGCCGCCGCCGCCTGGGCGGTGGCGGTCGCCGACGTGTCGATGAGCCTCGACAACGTGCTGGCGGTGGCCGGCGCGGCGCGCGAACATCCCGGCATTCTGGTGATCGGCCTGCTGCTGTCGGTGGCGCTGATGGGCCTGGCAGCCAATTTCATCGCGCGGATCATCGATCGCTATCGCTGGATCGCCTATGTCGGCCTTGCCGTGATCGTCTTCGTCGCGTTCCGCATGATCTACGAAGGCTGGGTGGGTGCCGAGACGACGCCGGGGCTGGTCACGCTGTTCAGCTGAACGGGCGGACATTCGCGGGTTCAGTGCGCGTTCAACGCGGTGCCCGTATCATGCGGGCCGGTAATAGTCGGAGACCGCATGTCGAAGTTCCTCCTGCCGCTGGCGGTGGCG
>NZ_LSJO01000087.1:0-3262 GCF_001556735.1 Sphingomonas sp. CCH9-F2
GAACTGGTAGACGCGCTGGATTTAGGTTCCAGTATCGCAAGATGTGGGGGTTCGAGTCCCTTCGCCCGCACCAGTCCCCGCGCGTTGCGGGGTGGCCACCACTCACGAAATTCAAGACGAAAGCGGCCTAGATGCAGACTGTCGAGACGTTGAACGAGGGGCTGAAGCGCGCCTACACCCTCACCATCCCCGCCAGCGCGATCGAGGCGCGGGTGGATGCCGAGATCAAGCGCGTCGCGCCGCAGGTGCGGATGCCCGGTTTCCGCCCCGGCAAGGTGCCCGCCAATCTGGTGCGCAAGATGCACGGCGACGCGATGCTGCAGGAGGCGCTGAACACGTCGATCCAGGAAGGCATCCAGTCGCTGATCGCCGACAAGCAGCTGCGCCCCGCGGTGCAGCCGTCGGTCGAGCTGGTCGAGGGCTATGCCCCCGGCAAGGACGCCGAGCTGAAGGTCGAGCTGGAAGTGCTGCCGCAGGTGCCGGCCCCGGCGATCGACAACCTGAAGCTGGAGCGGCTGACCGTGCCGGTCGATGACGCGGCGGTGGATGCGCAGCTGCAGAAGTTCGCCGACCAGCAGAAGCGCTGGGACGATGCCGGCGACAAGGCCGCCGAAACCGGCGACCTGGTGACGGTCGATTTCGTCGGCAAGACGATGGACGGCGTCGCGTTCGACGGCGGCACCGGCACCGACATGGCGGTGGAGATCGGCGCGGGCCGGCTGATCCCCGGCTTCGAGGACCAGGTGATCGGCGCCAAGGCAGGCGAGGAGCGCCAGATCAAGGTGACCTTCCCGGCCGATTACGGCGCGAAGGAACTGGCCGGCAAGGATGCGACCTTCGACCTCACCATCAAGTCGGTGAAGACCGCCGGCGCGAGCGTGATCGACGAGGAACTGGCGACGTCGCTGGGGCTGGAGAGCCTGGACCAGCTCAAGGGCCTGCTGAAGGGGCAGATCGAGCAGGAGCACAACGGCCTGACGCGCACCTACATGAAGCGCAGGCTGCTCGACCAGCTGGCCGAGGGGCATGACTTCGACGTGCCGCCGTCGATGGTCGAGGCCGAGTTCAACCAGATCTGGCAGCAGCTGCAGCACGAAGCCACACATGAGGCGGATCCGGACGCGGCGCTGAAGGAAATGGAAGCCGAGCGCGAGGATTATCGCAAGATCGCCGAACGCCGCGTGCGGCTGGGCCTGCTGCTGTCCGAGATCGGCCAGGCGAACGGCGTCGAGGTGAGCCAGCAGGAAATGCAGCGGCTGATGATGCAGGCTGCGCAGCAATATGGCCCGGAAGACCGCCAGCGGTTCATCCAGTACGTTCAGCAGGACCCGATGGCCGCCGCGCAGCTGCGTGCGCCGCTGTACGAGGACAAGGTCGTCGACTTCCTGTTCGACAAGGCCGAGGTGACCGACCGCGAGACCACCCGCGAGGAGTTGGAGGCCGCGATCGAGAGCGAGGACGGCTTCGCGACCGGCACGCATCACCACGACCACGACAACCACAAGCCCAAGCAGACCAAGGCCAAGAAGGCGGCGGCGAGCGAGACGGGCGACGCGGCCGAGGGCGACGCCCCGGCGAAGCCCGCCAAGAAGGCGGCGGCGAAGAAGCCGTCGGCCAAAAGCGAGGACGCTGCGGTCGAGCCGACCGAGGCGGACGCCGCCCCGGCGAAGAAGCCGCGCGCCAAGAAGGCCGTGGCCCCGGCCGAGGACGATGCGGCCCCCGCAGCGGAGACCGCGCCGGCCAAGAAGCCGCGCGCCAAGAAGGCGGCGGGCGGCGACGCCGAGTAACAGTCTAGGCGGCACGCGGCGCCCGGCATATGACGGGCGCCGGGCCGGTGACGACGACGGCGGCGGGATCGGGCAAGGCCCGGTCCCGCCGTGTGCGTAAGGGGGGAGTGGAAAGATGACGCCTGAGCCATCGCGGCGCGCGACCTTCCCCCCGACGCGCGCGCTGGCGCCGCTGGCGGTGGCGATGTCCCCCGTGTCGGCCGCGGCGACGATCGCCAGCGGGTGGCGCGGCGCGATCGGCAACGACGAGCGCGGGCAGCTGGCGCAGATCGCCGTCGAGCGCGTCAATGACTGGCATTCGCCGCTGATGACGCGCGCGTGGCAGGCGCTGATCGAGACGGGGCTGGGCGAGGGCGCGTTGTTCGTCCTGGCCGCGCTCCTGTATTGGGGGGCGTTCGCGCTGATCGGCTGGGCGCTGGTGCGGCGCGGCGCGGTGATCGCGGCGCTGGCGGTGCCGGTGATCGGCGCGCTGGTGCTGGCGGTGCTGGTCGACAGCCTGGTGACCAAGGATGCGTTGCTGGCGGCGCTGCTGCTGCTGGGCGCGGGGCTGCTGCTGGCGGGCGGCGATACGCGCGCGCGGCGCGGCGCGGCGGTGCTGGCGACGGCGGCGTTCCTGGCGGGCGTGCTGATGCGGCACAACGGCGCCTTCGCGCTGGGGCCACTGCTGATCCTGGCATGGCGGCCGCGCTGGATCGAGCGCGCTGGCGTGACGATCGTGGTGAGCGTGCTGGTCGCGGCGCTGGCGATCCCGGTCGCGGGAGTCATCAACCGGCGCATGCTGGACGCCGCGCCAGCGGGGGCGATCGAATCGCTGCGGCTGTTCGACCTGGCCGGGATCGCCGCGCAGGAAGGGACGACCGCGCCGTTCGGTCCGGCAACGCGGGTGACGATGCGCGACGTCGCACGCTGCTACACCCCCGTGATGTGGGACACGATGGCGCCATGGGGCCGCTGCCCGTGGTTTTCGGGCAAGGCGGGCGTGCCGATCCACGATCAGCTCGAACTGGCGCGCGGAGCGGCACCATCGCCCGCGACGCTGGACGCGGCGTGGCGGCGCGCGCTGCTCAGCTATCCGGGCGGCTATCTGCTGCACCGCGCCGAACACGCCAATGCGGAGCTGCTGCTGTTCGTGTCGATCAAGCCGCGCAACGGCATCGGCCCCGCCGCGCCGGACCCCGCGCCGCCGCGCGAATCGCTGGCGAAGGCGCTGGTCCGCTATACCGCGGGCGTGGTGCTGATCCCGGCGATGTTTGTGGCGATCGGCGTGGTGGCGTGGATCGTCGCGCTGGCCGCGCTGCGCCGCGGGAACGGCGAATGGGGTACGGGCGAGCGGGGTTGGGGCGAGCGGTGGCCGGTGCGCGTCGCGGCGGCGCTGGCGGCGTCGGGGCTTGCCTATGCCGCGTCGTTCGTGGTGGTGGGGGTGGCGACCGCGCCCCGTTACTTCGCCTATCCGGCGGCGACGGCGCTGCTGGCGG
>NZ_LSJO01000088.1:0-406 GCF_001556735.1 Sphingomonas sp. CCH9-F2
TGACCTGCGCGCCCGAGATGCAGCTGCGCCTCTCGCTCAAGCCGGCGGCCGATCCGGCGAAGGCGATCCTCAGGCTGTCGTCGCGCGCGCTGATCGACACCGATCACCTGCGCGGCGAGCTTCGCGATCGCTACGGCCGCGTGATCGAGGGGCTGTCGCGCCAACTGCGCGCGCAGCTCCAGCACGATCCGCTGGCCGGCGCCTATGAAATCACGGTCGCGGTGACCGGCCGCGAGTGAGCGCGTCGGCGCGCGCGAAAGCCGTTGCGATCCGACATAAAAAATCGTGGCTCGGGCGGAACCGGCGTCGTCCCGCGACGTTTTCCACCTCGGATAGCGACCTTATGCCCCCCCGCTCTCGCTATCCACGACATAGGCCCGGAAGCGTCCACCTCCCCCCCCCCCGG
>NZ_LSJO01000089.1:0-12270 GCF_001556735.1 Sphingomonas sp. CCH9-F2
GGCGCCCCCGCCGATGCCTTCACGCTGTTCGAGCGGCTGGAATCCAAGCTGGAGCGCCACGGCGGACACCTGATGCGCGCCGCGGTCGAGCTGGCCAAGGACTGGCGCACCGACAAGTATCTGCGCAACCTGGAGGCGATGATGATCGTCGCGGACAGGGACGTGACGCTGATCCTGACCGGCAACGGCGATGTGCTGGAGCCGGAGGCGGGTGTCGCGGCGATCGGATCGGGTGGCAATTACGCGCTCGCCGCCGCACGCGCGCTGGTGGAATATGAGGACGATGCCGAGGTTTTGTGCCGCAAGGCGATGAAGATCGCGGCGGAGGTATGCGTCTACACCAACGACCGGCTGACGATCGAGACGCTGGAGAGCGCCACCTGACACCCTTCCGTCGTCCCAGCGCAGGCTCGGGCCTCCCGGTTGGGACGCGCGCGCTTGCGGCGCGAGATCCCGGCCTCCGCCGGGATGACGAGCGTCTCAACATTCGCAACCTTCGCCGACCAAGGCTTTGAAAAACCATGAACGATAATTTGACCCCCAAGGCGATCGTCGCCGCGCTCGACGCGCATATCATCGGGCAGAAGGACGCCAAGCGTGCGGTCGCGGTCGCGTTGCGCAACCGCTGGCGGCGGCAGAAGCTCAGCCCCGACCTGCGCGATGAGGTGACGCCCAAGAACATCCTGATGATCGGCCCGACCGGCTGCGGCAAGACCGAGATCAGCCGCCGCCTCGCCAAGCTGGCCGACGCGCCGTTCGTGAAGGTGGAGGCGACCAAGTTTACCGAGGTCGGCTATGTCGGCCGCGACGTGGAACAGATCGCGCGCGATCTGGTCGAGGAGGCGGTCCGGCTGGAAAAGGAACGCCGCCGCGCCGCGGTAAAGGACAAGGCGGAGGCCGCGGCGATGGACCGGCTGCTCGATGCGCTGGTCGGCAAGGACGCCAGCCAGGCGACCCGCGACAGCTTCCGCCAGCGGTTCGCCGAGGGACATCTGGCCGACAAGGAAGTCGAGCTGGAGCTGCAACAGGCGCCGCAGATGCCGTTCGAGCTGCCCGGCGGGGCCGGATCGGTCGGCATGATCAACCTGTCGGAGATGATGGGCAAGGCGTTCGGCGGCGGCCCGAAGCAGCGCCGCAAGCTGCTGGTCCCCGCCGCGTGGGAGAAGCTGGTCGAGGAGGAAGCCGACAAGCGCCTCGACCAGGACGAGGTCAGCCGCGTCGCGTTGCAGGATGCCGAGGCGAACGGCATCGTCTTCCTCGACGAGATCGACAAGATCGCGGTCAGCGACGTGCGCGGCGGCTCGGTCAGCCGCGAGGGGGTGCAGCGCGACCTGCTGCCGCTGATCGAGGGGACGACCGTTGCGACCAAATACGGCCCGATGAAGACCGACCATATCCTGTTCATCGCCAGCGGCGCGTTCCACGTCGCCAAGCCGAGCGACCTCTTGCCCGAGCTTCAGGGCCGATTGCCAATCCGCGTTGAGCTGAAGGGGCTGACCGAGGACGATTTCGTCGCGATCCTGTCCGATACCAAGGCGTCGCTGCCCGCGCAGTACAAGGCGCTGATCGCGACCGAGGGCGTCGAGGTGAGCTTCACCGACGACGGCATCCGCGCGATCGCGCGGATCGCGGCGGAGGTGAACGGCGAGATCGAGAATATCGGCGCCCGCCGCCTTCAGACGGTGATGGAAAAGCTGCTGGAGGAAGTCAGCTTCGATGCCGAGGATCGCGCCGGCCAGGCGCTGGTGGTCGACGCCGCCTATGTCGACAAGCAGCTGGCCAGCGTCGCGCGCAACGCCGATCTCAGCCGGTTCGTGCTGTGACGGGCGGCGTCACGCCGTCGCGATGATCGATATCTGCCGTCCGTACCCCGGCTCGCCGCGGTGCGTGGCACGGCGATAGCTGAAGAAGCGCGCTTCGTCGGCATAGGTGTCCATGCCCAGCGCCTCGATCCGCGTCACCCCGGCGCTGGCGAGGCGGTGGACGACATAGCCCTCCAGGTCGAATTGCGCATGGCCGGGGCGCGCGGCATCCGCGAAGAAGCGGTCGTTGGCGGCGTCGGCTTCCTCGAAGCGGCGGCGGAACGCCGCGTCCACCTCGTAGCTGGCGCGCGCGATGCATGGGCCGACCGCCGCTGCGATCCGCTCGCGCCGCGCGCCCAGCGCCTCCATCGCGGCGATCGTCGCATCGGTGACGCCGCCGATCGCGCCCTTCCACCCGGCGTGCGCGGCGCTGACGACGCCCGCCTCGCGGTCCGCCAGCAGCACCGGCGCGCAATCGGCGGTGATGATGCCGATCGCCAGCCCCGGCCGGTCGGTGACCAGCGCATCGGCGCGCGGCCGCTCGCCCTCGAACGGCGCGGTGACGGTGACGCAATCGGCGGAATGGACCTGATAGGGGGTCAGCAATGCCGCGCCCGGCCGCACCGCCGCCAGCGCCGCGGCGCGATTGGCGCGGACGATATCGGCATCGTCGTCCGATCCCAGCCCGACGTTCAGCCCGGCATGGATGCCCGTCGATGCGCCCCCGCGCCGCCCCAGGAAGCCGTGCGGCAGGTCGCCCAGCACGCGGGCGCGTAGCACCTCGGGGCCGGTCGCGCTCACAGGTCCAGCCTCATCACGATATCCTCGTCCGCATGGTCGCCGACCATGAACGCATAGGGGCCGACCTCGACGAACCCTTCGCGCGCATAGAAGCGCCGCGCGCGCGGATTGTCGGTGAACACCGACAGGTACAGCGCGGTGCATCCGCGCGCCCGCGCTTCCGCGATCGCCGTTGCCAGCATCGCGCGCGCCAGTCCGCCGCCGTGATAGGCGGGCAGGACGTAGATCTGCCGCAGCTCGATCGCGCCCGCGGGCGGGGTGAACGGCAGCGACGGCGGCCCCAGCTTCATATAGGCGACCGGCTGCCCGTCCGCCTCTGCCAGCCGCACGCAATAGGCCGGGTCGGCGATCTCCGCCGCCCAGTTCTCCGGCGTGTGGATCGACAGGAAGGCGGCGAGGTTCTCGGGCGAATACAGATGCCCGAACGTGTCCGTGAAGGTCTTTCGCGCCAGCGCCGCGATCGCGGGCGCATCGGCGACGGTGGCGGGGCGCAGTGAAGGCGGGGGCGCGGGAAGCGGGTCGGTCATGCGAAACCTGCGGGTTGGGGCCATTGCGGATGGGTGGCGGCGATGACGCGGAACAGCGTGCCCATGTCCTCGACCAGCCGCGCGTGATCGGCGGCGACCGCGGGGCCGA
Organism: Sphingomonas sp. CCH9-F2; assembly: GCF_001556735.1. NCBI lineage: Bacteria > Pseudomonadati > Pseudomonadota > Alphaproteobacteria > Sphingomonadales > Sphingomonadaceae > Sphingomonas > Sphingomonas sp. CCH9-F2. The sequence goes on from NZ_LSJO01000089.1 coordinate 3,240, forward strand.
GCGCGGCGGCGCGCTGCGCGATGCCCAGCGCGGTCAGGAACCCGCCCTGGCCGACCGGCCCGGCCAGGTTCGCGCCCGACGCGGTCGCGACCAGTCCCAGCGTCGCCATGTCGACGTGCGCGGTCAGGTCCTGTTCGCCCGGCGCCTCGAACGGATTGGCGAAGGCGTGGCCGCGCACCGCCTGCAACGTTTCGCCCACCGCCGGCCCGTCATAGCCATAGTCGATCACCAGCGCCGTGCCGCCCTGCGCGACGATCCGCGCCGACAGGTCCGCCATCACCGCGACGCTGGCGGGCGACGTCTCGATGATCGCGCCGGGCGCCGCCGCCGCCAGATCGGGCGGCAGGATCGTGTCGGGCACCCGCGCGCTCGCGATTGGCAGGAACAACGTGTCCTGGCACGCCACCAGCCGCTCGTGCCAGCCGTCGCGGCCGCGCACCAGCTGCCGGATCGGCAGCGCGTCGAAGAATTCGTTGGCGACGACGATCAGCGCGACATCCTCCGGCAATGTCGCCAGCGAATCGTGCCATGTCGCGCCCGGCACGCGCGCAGCCTGCGCGGCGCGCAGCGTCGGGCTGGTTTCCACCAGATGCACCGGCGGGGTTAGCCCGGCGTGCGCCATCACGCGCCGCGCGTCGGCGGTCAGCGTCCCGCGCCCCGGACCCAGCTCGACCCAGGCGACCGCCGGCCGCCCCGCACGATCCCACAGGTCGGCGGCCCAGGCGCCGATCAGCTCGCCGAACATCTGGCTGATCTCGGGCGCGGTGGTGAAGTCGCCGCCCGCGCCCAGCGGATCGCGCGTCGCATAGTAATGCGCATTGGCCGCGGCCATGAACTGGCTGACCGGGATCGGCCCGCCCAACGTGATCGCGCGCGCCAGCCGCTCGGCCAGCAGCGGTGCGTCGGGGGCGGGAGGCGCGTCCTGGCCCCCGTTCACGCGCGCCCCGTTCACGCGCTCCTCGTTCACGCCACCGCGTCCAGCCCGCCGGTCGCCTCCACCCGCACGCGCCGCGCCCGCGACGTGACGACCAGATAGACGCCGCCCAGGATCATCGGCACGCACAGCCACTGGCCCATGTGCAGCCCGGTGACGCGCGCGAATTCCACCAGTTGGCGGTCCGGCTCGCGGAAGAATTCGACCGTGAAGCGCGCGATGCCGTAGCCGATCAGGAAGATACCGGTCAGCCGCCCCGGCTGGTAACGCGCGTTGGTGCGCCAGAAGAAAAACCACAGCAGCGCGAACAGCGCGATGCCCTCCAGCCCCGCCTCGTACAGCTGGCTGGGGTGGCGCGCCGGCTCGGGGATGCCGTAGGGGACGGTATTCTCGAACACGATCGCCCACGGCACCGTCGCGGGCTTGCCCCACAATTCGCCGTTCACGAAATTGGCGAGCCGGCCGAAGAACAGCCCGAACGGCACCACGCAGGCGACGTAGTCGTGGATGCGCAGCCAGTGGAGGCCGTTCTTGCGCGCGAACCAGATGATGCCCAGCGACGTGCCGATGACCCCGCCGTGGAACGACATGCCGCCGTCCCACAGGCGCAGGATCGACAGCGGGCGCAGCAGCATTTCGGGTGCGTAGAAGACGACATAGCCGATCCGCCCGCCCAGGATGATCCCCAATGTGGCGTAGAACACCAGGTCGTCGGCATGGCGCCGCGCCATCGGCGCGCCCGGCTGTGCCAGCAGCTTCAGCAGATACCACCAGCCGACGACGATCCCGGCGATATAGGCCAGGCTGTACCAGCGCAGCGTGAAGAAACCGATCGTGAACACGTCGGGGTGCAGGCCGAGATCGGCGAAACGGATGGGACCGGCGGCGGAGGCCGCGGCGGCGAGCATGGGCAGGATCAAGGCTTTCCCCTTCTGATCGCGGCCTCCATAATGGGACCGGAGAACAAACCCAAGCGGAGAGAGCGATGCGCACCGAACTGGACCAGCGGATGGACGCCATGATGGCGGCACTGACGGGCGAGGGCGGTCAGTTGGCGCTGGGGCAGGTGGAGCGGTTCGGACGGACGTTGCCGTATATCGCCGCCGCACCGCCGACGCTGACCGGATATTTCGCGCATTTCTGCGCGCAGCATCGCGACACCGAATTCCTTGTCGCCGGGGACGAACGGCTGACCTTCGGCCATGTGTATGACGCCGCCACCCGCGTCGCCCATGCGCTGGTCGACGGCTATGCCGTGACGAAGGGGCAGCGGATCGGCATCGCGGCGCGCAATTCGCCGTCGTGGATCGTGCTGTACATGGGGATCCTGATGGCCGGCGGGGTGGCGACCCTGCTCAACGGCTGGTGGCAGTCCGAGGAGTTCGAGGCCGCGATCCGCGACGTCGGCGTGACGTTGGTGTTCGCCGATCCGCCGCGCGCGCGCCGGCTGGCGGCAATCCCCGGGTTGGAGGATGTAGCGGTCGAGACGTTCGACGATCTCCAGCCGCTACAGGTGGCGCTCGACCCGGTGTTCGCCCGCGCGAAGGGCGGTGACCTGCCCGCGATCGACGGAGCGGATCACGCCACGATCCTGTTCACCTCCGGCTCGACCGGGCAGAGCAAGGGCGCGCTGTCGACGCATTTCCAGGTGGTGCAGGGCATCTTCAACTATCTGGCGTCGGCGCTGATGATGCTGGGGCTGTCGACTCAGGACGGCGTGACCAGCACGCTCCAGCCCGCGACGCTGCTCAACGTGCCGCTGTTCCACGTCACCGCCGAGGTGCCGGTGTTCCTGCAGAGCATGGCGATCGGGCGCAAGCTGGTGCTGATGCCCAAATGGGATGCCGAGGAGGCGATGCGCCTGATCGAGAAGGAGAAGGTGACCTATTTCGTCGGCGTGCCGTTGATGAGCTTCGAGATGCTGACGCATCCCAATCGCGCGAACTACGACCTGTCGACCGTCACCGACATCGCCGCGGGCGGCGCGCCGCGCCCGGTCGAGCACGTCAAGCGGATCGACGCCGAGATGGAGGGGGCGCCGCTGATCGGCTACGGCCTGACCGAGACCAACGGCGTCGGCACCGGCAACTGGCGCGGCAACTACCTGGCCAAGCCCAATTCGGCGGGCCGCGCCTCGCCGCCGCTGGTCGATCTGGCGATCCTCGACGATGACGGTCGCCCGGTGCCGCAGGGGCAGTCGGGCGAGGTGTGCATCCGCTCGGTCGCGTGCTTCCAGGAATATTGGGGCCGTCCCGACGCGACTGCCGCGGCCTTCACCGCGGACGGCTATTTCCGCACCGGCGACCTCGGGTATCTGGATGAGGCGGGCTATCTGTTCATCGTCGATCGCAAAAAGGACATCATCATTCGCGGCGGCGAGAATATCAGCTGCCAGGAGGTCGAGGCCGCACTGTACGAGCATCCGGAGGTGGCCGAGGCCGCGGTGTTCGGTCTGCCCGACGAACGCTATGGCGAGGTGCCCGGCGCGGTCGTCCATCTCGCCAGCCCCGGCGCGGTCGAGGCGGAGGATCTGACCGCGTTCCTGGCGCAGCATATCGCCGCGTTCAAGGTGCCCAGCCGCATCTGGATCGCCCCCGATCCGCTGCCGCGGCTGGGCACCGAGAAGATCGACAAGGTCACGCTGCGCAAGACCTATCGCGAGCGCGTCGGCGCGGAGTCGGTGTAACCGCGATCGTTCCGATCGGGTTTTCCGCCTTCCCCGCCGCTCGTGCGCCCGCTACGCGATAGCGCATGGCCGCACTGACCCGACGCTCCCTGCTTGTTTCCGGCGGCGTCGGTGCGGGGTTGCTGGTCGGCTGGGCGGTGTGGCCGCGCGCCTATCTGCCCGCGCTGCCCGCCGCGCCGGGGGAGACGGTGTTCGGCGCCTATCTGAAGATCGGGCGCGACGGGCAGGTGATCGTCGCGGTGCCGCAGACCGAGCACGGGCAGGGCGCCTGGTCGGTTCTGGCGCAGATCGTCGCCGACGAACTGGGCGCCGACTGGCGCGCCGTCGGGGTGGAGGCCGCGCCGATCAGCCCGCTCTACGCCAATCCGCTGGCCGCCGACGCGCTGTTCGGCACCGCGCTGTCGCCTGTGCCTCCTGCAGTGCGCGACGAGGTGTGGACGCGCGACGCGCTGATGCTGACCGCCGCCTCGACCAGCGTGCGCCGCTTCGAGGAGCCGATGCGGCAGGCCGGCGCGGCGGCGCGCGTGCTGTTGTGCAAGGCGGCGTCGCGGCGCTGGGACGCCGATTGGGAGGAATGCGACACCGCCGGCGGCTTCGTGGTGAACGGCGCGCGCAAGCTGCGCTTCGGCGAGCTGGCGGAGGCCGCCGCGAAGGAGGCGCTGCCCGACGAACTGCCGCTGCGTATCGGTGAGGAAGGGCGGCTGTCGGGCCAGCCGCTGCCGCGGCTCGACGCCCCCGCCAAGACCGACGGATCGGCCAATTTCGTCGCCGACATCCGCCTGCCCGACATGGTGTTCGCCAGCATCCGTCAGGGGCCGCGCCCGCGTTCCCGGCTGCTGTCGGTGAACCGCGCCGCGGCGGAACGCGTGGCGGGCGTGGCGGGGATCGTCGAGACCGATCATTGGGTCGCGGCGGCGGGCGTCACCTGGTGGGCGGCGAACCGCGCGCTCGACGCGCTGGCGCCGCGCTTCGCCACCGACGGCGCGCTGCCCGATGACGCCGCGATCGCGCGCGCGCTGGATGCGGCGCTGGCGGGCGACGGGCACCGGCTGGCGGGCGTGGGCGATGTCGACGCGGTGTTCCGCGACGCGAAGCTGGTGGAGGCCGAATACACCGTCGCCCCCGCGCTCCACGCCGCGGTGGAAACCCCGGCCGCCACCGCGCAATGGCTCAACGGCCGGCTGGAATTGTGGATCGCGACACAGGCGCCGTCGCTGGCGCGCGACGCCGCGGCCGCGGCGATTGGCGTGTCGGCGGACAAGGTGGTGCTGCACGCGATGCAGGCCGGCGGATCGTTCGGCGCCGCGCTGGAGGTCGATGTCGCGGCGCAGGCGGCGGTGCTGGCGCAGAAACTGCGCCGCCCGGTGCAGCTGATGTGGTCGCGCGGGGAAGCATTGCTGAACGATCGCGTCCGCGCGCCGGCCAAGGCGCGGATGCGCGCGCGGCTGGCCGCCAATGGCGCGATCCTGGGCTGGCACGCGCAGATCGCGGTCGCGTCGACCGGGCGCGAGCTGGCCGCGCGGCTGATGCCCGGCAGCACGCTGCGCCGCCTGTCCGGGCTGCTGCCGGCAGGCGCGGACCTTTACGCCATGTCGGGCGCGATCCCGCCCTATCGCCTGCCCGCCTTTGCGGTCGACCACCACCCCGTGGCGATCGACCTGCCGACCGGGCATCTGCGCGGCGGGGCGGACGGGTACACTGCCTTCTTCACCGAATGTTTCATCGACGAATTGGCGCGCGCCGCGGGTAGCGAGCCGATGTCCTATCGCATCGGGATGCTGGGCGGCGACCCGCGGCTGGCGCGTTGCCTGACCACCGCCTCGGCGCTGGGCGGCTGGGGCGGCGGCGTCGACGGCAGCGGGCAGGGGATCTCCTGCCATGTCATGGCCGGCAGCGCGATCGCGGTACTGGCGGAGGCGCATGTCGAGGAGGGCGCGCGCATCGTCGTCGACCGCGTGGTCGCCGCAGTCGATGCCGGGCGCGCGATCAACCCCGATGTCGTGCGTCAGCAGATCGAGGGCGGGCTGGTGTTCGGCACCGCGCTGGCAGCCGGTACCGCCGCATCGTATCGCGACGGGCTGGCGACGCGGCGGATGTACGGCGACCTGGCGCTGCCCATCCTCGCCACCGCGCCGGAGATCACCGTGGAACTGATCGCCTCGTCGGGCGATCCCGGTGGGGTGAGCGACCTGGGCATGCCCGCGGTCGCCCCCGCCATCGCCAATGCCCTGCGCGCCGCCACCGGAGAGCGGCGCCGCCGGCTGCCCGTCAGGAGTGCCCCATGATCCCCGCCGGCCATCCCCCCGTCGCGCGCCCGCGCATCGGCGTCCTCCTCATCAACCTGGGCACCCCCGACGCGCCCGATGCGCGTTCGGTCAAACGCTATCTCGCCGAATTCCTGTCGGACCGCCGCGTCGTGGAAATCCCGCAGCTGGCGTGGCAGCCGATCCTGCGCGGCATCATCCTCAACACCCGGCCGAAGAAATCCGCCCACGCCTATGCGCAGGTGTGGAGCGAGGCCGGCTCGCCGCTCGCCGCCGTCACGCGCGCGCAGGCGCTGGCGCTGAAGGAGGCGTTCGGTGCGGACGTGACCGTCGACTGGGCGATGCGCTACGGCAATCCCGCGATCGGCGACCGGCTGCGCGCGTTGAAGGAGGCGGGGTGCGAGCGCATCCTGCTGGCGCCGCTCTACCCGCAATATTGCGCGGCGACCACCGCGACCGCCAATGACAAGGCGTTCGCCGCGCTGGCGGCGATGCGCTGGCAACCCGCGATCCGCACGCTGCCGCCGTATCACGACGATCCGGCTTATATCGAGGCGCTGGCGACCAGCGTCGCCGCCGGGGTCGCCGCGCTCGATTTCGAACCCGATACGATCCTCGCAAGCTTCCACGGCATGCCGCAGCGCACGCTGGAACTGGGCGACCCCTATCACTGCCATTGCCGCAAGACCGCGCGGCTGCTGGGTGAGCGGCTCGGACGTCCGCTGACGGTGGCGTTCCAGTCGCGCTTCGGGCGCGCGAAGTGGCTGGAACCGGCGACCGACGCCACGCTGGAGGCACTGCCGGCGCAGGGGGTGCGCAAGGTCGCGATCGTCGCGCCGGGTTTCTCCGCCGATTGCCTGGAGACGCTGGAGGAACTGGCGATCCGCGGCCGCGAAAGCTTCGTCGCGGCGGGCGGCACGCATTTCGCCTATCTGCCGTGCCTCAACGACACGCCGACCGGCATTGATATGTTACGAACGATCCTGGCGCGGGAGCTTGAAGGGTGGCGCGCGCCCCTCTAGCCTGATCGCGTTCAGGAGAGGGAGTAGCCGAATGACGCGTGTAGCGATCGTGACCGGAGGAACGCGCGGCATCGGTGAGGCGATCAGTGTCGCACTGCGCGATGCCGGGATGACCGTCGCCGCCAATTATGCCGGCAATGACGAGCGCGCGCGCGATTTCACCCAGCGGACCGGCATCGCCGCCTATAAGTGGGACGTCGGCGATTATGATGCGTGCCAGGACGGCGCGGCGCGCGTCGCCGCCGAACTGGGGCCGGTGGACGTGCTGGTCAACAACGCCGGCATCACCCGCGACGGTACCATCCTGAAGATGACCTACCAGATGTGGAAGGAGGTCATGGACACCAACCTTGGCGGTTGCTTCAACATGGCCAAGGCGGTGTTCCCGGGGATGCGCGAGCGCAAATGGGGCCGCATCGTCAACATCGGGTCGATCAACGGCCAGGCCGGCCAGTACGGCCAGGTCAATTACGCCGCCGCGAAAAGCGGCATCCACGGCTTCACCAAGGCGCTGTCGCAGGAAGGCGCGAAGCTGGGCGTCACCGTCAATGCGATCGCGCCGGGCTATATCGACACCGACATGGTCGCCGCCGTGCCGCCGGAAGTGCTGGAGAAGATCGTCGCCAAGATCCCCGTCGGCCGGCTGGGCCAGGCGCAGGAGATCGCGCGCGGCGTCGCCTTCCTGTGTTCGGAGGAAGCCGGCTTCGTCACCGGATCGACGCTCAGCATCAACGGCGGGCAGCATATGTACTGACGGGCGCAGGCCCGCGCGCTGCGCCGCGCGGGGCCGATGCGCGGCGGCAAAGCCGCCCCGCAGCGCCCGTCACGGCCGGCGGGTCGGCCATGCCGAACCCGTCCGACGACGCGGCTTCGCCGCGTCGTGGCCCGAAAGCGGAGACGGTCATGAACGACGACGCGATCTTCCAACCTGACGGCACGGGCTATCGCGCGACCACCCATGCCGCCGGCCCGTGGCACCCGCAGATGCAACACGGCGGGGCGCCCAGCGCCCTGGTCGCGCATGTCGCGGAAGGCGTGCCGACGCTGGCCCCGATGCGGATCGCGCGCGTTACCGTGGAATTGCTGCGCCCCGTCCCGGTCGCGCACCTCGATACCGAGGTCGAAATCCTGCGGGAGGGGCGCAAGCTGCAACTGGTGCAGGTGCGATTGCTGGCGGAGGGAACCGAGGTGACGCGCGCCACCGTCCTGCGGCTGCGCACCGCCGACACCGACGTGCCCGACGCCGCGCGCCCGCCGTTGCCCGACGTGCTGCCCGACGACGTCGCGCCGGGCGGTCTGGGGATCGGCGGCGCGGTGGGCTTCGCCAGCAATTTCGAGATGCGCCGCGTGCGCGGCGGGTTCGGCGAACTGGGGCCGGGGCGGATGTGGTTCCGCCAGCACCGCGCGCTGGTCGCGGGGCGCGCGCTCGCCCCGCTGGAACGCGCGATGACGGTCGCCGATTTCTCCAACGGCATCGCCCCGGTTCTGCCCTTCGCGGACTGGACGTTCCTGAACGCCGACCTGACGGTCAGCCTGGCGCGCGCGCCGGAGGGGGAGTGGATCTTCTCCGATGCGGAAACCTGGCCGGGCGGCGACGGCATCGCGCTGGCGATGACCCGGCTGGCCGACCGTCGCGGCTACTTCGGCCGCGCGATCCAGACACTGCTGCTCGAACGCCGCTGATCGCGCCTGTCCTACACCGGCACGTCCTGCGATACCTCTTGGATGCGGTTCCATGTTTCCCGGCGCCGAAAGCGAAAGGACCGCGAGCGTCTCAACATTGACAACATTCGCGTCCCATCCGCCCAGCGTACAACAGGCCCGGCACCTTCCGGTACCGGGCCTGCGTCCTCGATACGCTACGCGAGGAAACTGAACTGTCGGGGGTGCGTCACGGCGACGTCGCGTGGCGGCGGGGGATGTCCCGCCGCCCGCGGGCGTCAGCGGCAGTAACGCGGATTGTTCGACTTCTCGACGGCGTTGCCCGCCACCGCGCCGCCGACGCCGCCCAGCACCGTGCCGAGTGTCCGGTCGCCGCGGGTGTCGATCGCGCGGCCCAGCAGGCCGCCGGCGATCGCGCCGACGATGGTACCGGTCGTGCCGTTCGAGCAGCGGCGGTTGTAAT
>NZ_LSJO01000009.1:0-9727 GCF_001556735.1 Sphingomonas sp. CCH9-F2
ATCTGGGCGTGTCGAGCGACAATTCGACGTGGATCGTCACCGCCTTCGCGGTCGCCAACGGCGTCGCGGTGCCGCTGACCGGGTGGCTGATGCGCCGCTTCGGGGTGGTGCGCGTGTTCTGCACCTCGGTGGTGCTGTTCACGATGGCCTCGTTCCTGTGCGGCGTGGCGTGGAGCCTCAATTCGCTGATCGCCTTCCGCGTCCTCCAGGGCGCAGTGTCCGGCCCGATGATGCCGGGCAGCCAGGCGCTGCTGATTTCGATCTTCCCGCCGCAGAAGCGCGCCACCGCGCTCGGCATCTGGTCGATGACCACGCTGGTCGCGCCGATCATGGGGCCGATCCTGGGCGGCTATATCTCCGACAATTTCCACTGGTCGTGGATCTTCCTCATCAACGTGCCCTTCGGCGTGCTCACCGCGATCGTGTGCTGGACGAACCTGAAATCGCGCGAGACGCCGACAATGAAGCTGCCGATCGACACGATCGGGCTGGTGCTGCTGGTCCTGTGGGTCGGCGCGTTGCAGGTGATGCTGGATCTGGGCAAGAATGCCGACTGGTTCAACGATCCCACCATCGTCGTGCTGACGATCGTCGCCGCGATCGGCTTCGTCGCCTGGGTGATCTGGGAACTGACCGACGCCAATCCCACCGTCGACCTGACGCTGTTCGCGCGGCGCAATTTCTGGATCGGCAACCTCGCCTTCGCGCTGGGCTATGCGGTGTTCTTCGCCAACATTCTGATCCTGCCGCTGTGGCTCCAGACGCAGCTGGGCTATACCGCGACCTGGGCCGGGCTGGTGGCCGCGCCCAGCGGCGTCGTGGCGGTCGTCCTGACGCCGTTCGTCGCGCGCCTGTCGGGAAAGGTCGATGCACGCATCCTCGCCACGATCGCGTTCGGCGGCTTCGCGGTCAGCTACTGGATGCGGTCGGGCTATACCACGCAGGCCAGCTTCTCCGATTTCGTGCTGCCGCTGCTGGTGCAGGGCGTGTCGATGAGCACGTTCTTCCTAGCGATGCTGACGATCTCGCTCGATCGCATCCCGCCCGAACGGCTGCCGTCGGCGACCGGCATCTCCAATTTCTGCCGCATCGTCGCGGGCAGCTTCGCCGCGTCGATCATCACCACCGCCTGGGACCGGCGCGAGGCGCTGCACCAGAGCCGGCTGGCCGAGGCGATCGGCACCGGCGTGCCCTATCGGATGGCGGCGGAACAGCTGCAGCGCATGGGGCTGAACGCGGCGCAGGCGGCGGGCGCGGTCACGCGGCAGATGGTCGGGCAGGCGTATCTGCTCGCCTCCACCGACCTGTTCCGCCTGTCGGCGTGGCTGGCCGGATCGCTGATCGTCCTCGTCTGGCTATGCCGCCGCCCCTCGGCCCCGTCGGGACCGGTCGCGGCGGATTGAGGAAGGTTGGTTCACGCGGAGGCGCGGAGACGCGAAGAATTAACGCACGCCGCCACGTAGTAACTTCATTGCACTCTGATGGATGATGATGGGGACGCTTCGCGTCGGGAACATACATCTCTGCGCCTCCGCGTCTCTGCGCGAATAAGCCCTTCTTGATGCCGCCGAAACTTCCCCGTCCGCTATTCCCCCGGCCGCACCATCAGGCTGCCCATCAACAGCCCCAGGACGTGCTGCGCATAATCGCGGCGCAGCGTGTCGTCGATGTCGCCCACCGCGAACGCCCATTTCAGCGCATAGCGTGCCTGGAACAGATGGTCGCACGCGCCGATCAGCGAGAAATAGAACAGCATCGGATCGACCGCGCGGAACACCCCCTCCGCCTGCCCCTGCGCCAGGATCGCGGCCTGCGCCTCGTGCAGCGGGCGGACGACACGCTCCGACACGAAGCGCGCCCCCTCCCCCTCCACGTCCTGCGCCAGCACCGCGACCAGCCGGTTGATGTACGGATGGTCGAAATAGGTCTGGGTGATCGCGCGGATATGCAGGTCCAGCTTGCGCACCGCCGGCAGGTCGGCGCGGACCAGGTCCGCCAGCATCGGGAAGGTCCCGCCCACGTCCCGCTCGATCAGCGCGCGGAACAGCCCGTCCTTCCCCCCGAAGCGATAGTGGATCAGCGCCGAATTCAGCCCGGCACGCGCCGCGATCTCGGTGAAGGTGATGGTGATCGAATTGCGCTCGATCATCAGCGCGCTGGCCGCGTCCAGCAGCACGTCGCCCGAATGGCGACCACGCGGCCGCGACGTCGTGCCGCGCTTGCGCGGGCGTGCGGGCGGCGTGCGCCCGTCGTCCACCGCCGCCACCTCCTGGCTCGGCATCGCTGGCATCCCCTCCTGTCGCGGACCGTCCTGTGCGGCGGCCCGTCATAATCGAGGTTATGCCCGGATCGGAGCCACTGGCAAGAGGGCGATGACGGCGGGCCTTATCCGGCCGCTTCGGCCAGCATCCGGATGATCCCGGAGAAATCCTCGCCGCCCCGCCCGGCCTCGGCAAAGGCGGTGTAGAGTTCGGTGGCGCGCGCGCCCATCGGCACCTCGGCATGCGCGTCGGCGGCGGCCGCCATCGCCAGTTTCAGGTCCTTCAGCATCAGCGCGCCGGCAAACCCGCCCTGGTAATCACGGTCGGCGGGCGATTCGGGGCCGACGCCGGGAACCGGGCAGTAACTGGTCATCGACCAGCTTTGCGCGGTCGCCTTGCTGGCGATGTCGAAGAAGGTCTGCGCGTCCAGCCCCAGCCGTTCGGCCAGCACGAACGCCTCGCAGGTCGCGATCATCGTCGAACCCAGGATCAGGTTATTGCACAGCTTGGCCGCCTGCCCCGCGCCGCTGGCGCCGGCATGGATCACCGCCTTGCCCATGTCCTCCAGGAACGGGCGCGCGCGTTCGAACGCCTCCGCGCTGCCGCCGACCATGAAGGTCAGCGTGCCGGCATTGGCCGCCGCGATCCCGCCGCTGACCGGCGCGTCGACCGCCGCGATGCCGCGCGTCGCCGCACCCTCCGCGACGCGCCGCGCGGTCGTCACGTCGATCGTCGAACAGTCGATCAGGATCGTCGAGGCCGCCACCCCGCCCAGGCTGTCGGCATAGACCTGCTCGACATGCGCGCCGGCGGGCAGCATCGTCACCACCGCCTCCGCGCCCTCGGCCGCCGCAGCGGCGCTGTCGGCGGCAAGGCACCCGGCCGCCTCCGCCCGCGCCAGCGCCTCGGCCGACAGGTCGAAGGCGCGCACGTCATGCCCCTTCTTTGCCAGATTCGCGGCCATCCCGCCGCCCATGTTGCCCAGCCCGATGAACCCGACGCGCGCCATGATATTATCCTCTCCGATCCATCCCGTTCCGACGAACGCCGCGGTCTATTTGCCCGTCCACTGCCCCGCGCGCTTCTCGACGAAGGCGGCCATTCCCTCCTTCTGGTCGGCGGTGCCGAACAGGCCGTTGAACAGCCGGCGTTCGAACTGAACGCCCGCCGACAGCGTCGTCTCATAGGCGGCGTTGACCATCTCCTTGTTCGCGATCACCGCCAGCGGCGCCATTGCCGCGATCGTCGCGGCGGTCTTCACCGCGTCCTCGACCAGGTCGGCGGCCGGCACGATGCGGCTGACCAGCCCGGCGCGCTCCGCCTCGGCGGCGTCCATCATCCGCCCGGTCAGGCACATCTCCATCGCCTTGGCCTTGCCCACCGCGCGCGCCAGCCGCTGCGATCCGCCCATGCCGGGGGATACCGCCAGCTTGATCTCCGGCTGGCCGAACTTCGCCGTGTCCGCCGCCAGGATGAAATCGCACATCATCGCCAGTTCGCACCCGCCGCCCAGCGCATAGCCCGCGACCGCCGCGATCACCGGCTTGCGCGTGCGCGTCAGCGTTTCGTAGCCGCCGAAGAAATTGGTGCCGTACATGTCGGCAAAGCCCTGCGCGGCCATTTCCTTGATATCCGCGCCGGCGGCGAACGCCTTCTCGCTACCGGTCAGCACCGCGCATCCCTGCGTCGCATCGGCATCGAACGCGGCGAAGGCGGCGAGCAGGTCGGCCAGCACCTGCGAATTGAGCGCGTTGAGCGCCTGCGGCCGGTTGAGCGTGACCAGCGTCACCGCGCCGCGCCGTTCGACCAGGATCGTTTCATATTCGGCCATTTTCTGTCCCTCTCAAGATCGTCACCCCAGCGCAGGCTGGGGTCTTCATCAACGGATCGCCCAGCTGGCGGCACCAGACCCCGGCCTTCGCCGCGGTAACGGTCAGTACGGCGTCCACGCCTCGTCGTCGGGCAGCGGCGCGAAGATCTGGTCGATCACATGATCGCTCACCCCCTCGGGGGTCGCGGGGTTCCAGCGCGGCGCGTTGTCCTTGTCGACGATCACCGCGCGCACCCCCTCCAGGAAATCGTGGCGCTGCACCACGCGGCTGCCCACCGCATATTCCTGCCGCATCTCGTCCTCGAACGTCGGCATCGCACGCCCGTCGAGCAGCAGCTTCAGGCTGACCTTCATCGTCTGCGGCGATTTGGTGTTCAGCGTCGCCAGCGTCGCGCGCGCGAAGTCGCCGTCATCCGCCGCCAGCGCCGCGAACACCTCCTCCAACCGGTCCGATGCGAACAGCCGGTCGATATGCCCACGCTGCGCCAGGATCGCCGCCGCGCCCGGCTCCACCGACAGCCCGTCCAGCGCCGCCGCCACATCGTCGGGCCGCGCCGCGATCGCCGCCTTGGCTTCCTCCACCCGGTCGGCGGGGAGGAAATGCGTCGCCAGCCCCAGCGCCAAGCATTCCGCGCCGTCCAGCCGATGCCCGGTCAGCGCCAGATACTGCCCGATCCGCCCCGGCAGCCGTGACAGATACCAGCCGCCGCCGACATCGGGGAACAGCCCGATCCCCGTCTCGGGCATCGCCAGCTTCGTATTCTCGGTCGCCACGCGGAACCGGCACGGCTGGCTGATCCCCACCCCGCCGCCCATGGTGATGCCGTCCATGAACGCGACACTGTCCTTGGCATAGGTGAACAGCCGGTGGTTCATGCGATACTCGGTGTGGAAAAACGCGCGCGCCTCCGCCCCGTCCTTCGCCCCGCTGTCGGCCAGCATCCGGATGTCGCCGCCCGCGCAAAATCCTCTGGACAGTTTTGGGTCGCCGTCCGGCGCGGGCGCATGGTCGATCACCACGCAGCGGACGCCCGCGTCCTCGCGCCACGCCTCCAGCGCGTCGAGCACGCCCGTGCACATCGCGGTGGTCAGCGCGTGGAGCGCCTTCGGCCGGTTGAGCCGGACGCGTCCGACGGCACCCTCGGTCGCAACGATCAGTTCGTCCGTCATGCCCGCACCAGCTCCCGCCCGACGATCATCCGCATCACCTGGTTCGTCCCCTCCAGGATCGAATGGACGCGCAGGTCGCGCCAGAACCGCTCGATCGGATAGTCCATCAGATAGCCGTAGCCGCCATGCAGTTGCAGCGCGCGGTCGACCACGCTCGATCCCGTATCGGTCGCCAGCCGTTTGGCCATCGCGGCAAAGCGGGTCTTGTCGGGGGCGCCCGCGGTCACCTTCGCCGCGGCGACGTACAACAGGTAGCGCGCCGCCTGCAATTCGGTGTCCATGTCGGCCAGCGTGAACTGGGTGTTCTGGAAATCGGCCACCGGCCTGCCGAACTGCTGCCGGTCCTTCGTATAGGCGATCGCCTCGTCCAGGCAGCGTTGCGCGCCGCCCAGCGAACAGGCGCCGATGTTCAGCCGCCCGCCGTCCAGCCCCATCATCGCGAAGCGGAACCCCTCGCCCTCCGCGCCGACGCGGTTGGCGACCGGCACGCGGACGTTGTCGAAGATCACCTGCCGCGTCGGCTGCGCGTGCCAGCCCAGCTTGCGCTCGTTCGCGCCGAACGAAACGCCCGGCATGTCCTTGTCGATCACCAGGCACGAAATGCCCTTCGGCCCCTCCGCCCCGGTGCGGACCATGGTGACGTACACCTCGTTCTCGCCCGCGCCGGAAATGAACTGCTTGGTGCCGTTGACGACATAATGGTCGCCGTCCCGCCGCGCGCTGGTGTTCAGCGCGGCCGCATCGGATCCGGAACCCGGCTCGGTCAGGCAATAGCTGGCGATCCGCTCCATCGTGACCAGATCGGGCAGGTAGTGCGCCTTCAGATCGGCGTCGGCGAACCGGTCGATCATCCATGCGGCCATGTTGTGGATCGAGATGAACGCGCTGGTCGCGGGACAGCCGTATGCCATCGCCTCCATGATCAGCGCCGCTTCCAGCCGCCCCAGGTTGATCCCGCCCGATTCCTCGCTGACGTAGATCGCGGCAAAGCCCAGCTCGGCCGCCGCCTTGATGGTGTCGCGCGGGAAGACGTGCTTCTCGTCCCACTCCGCGGCGAACGGCGTGATCCGGTCGGCGGTGAAGCGCCGTGCCAGCTCCTGGATCTCGCGCTGGTCGTCGGTCAGGTCGAATTGGTCGGTCATGTCCTCATCCCGTTATGGGCCGCGTTGTTTCCTCGCCGAACGACAGGACATGTCGGCATCCCGGTCCGCCCGATCACGCACCGCAGCGCATATGCTTCGGGACGAGGCGTCGACAAGCTCAGCCTCTCCTCGGCCCGAACGGCAGGCAGGCGACGGGTGATCCGCCCCCAGGTGTATCGACATTCCCGTCCGTTCGCCCTGAGGAGCCGTTGAACGGGTTGAGTCCGAATATCGCGCCGCCCTAGCATTTTTCGTACCGCACCACCTGCGCCCCGTCCCGCCGTACCAGCACCGTACCGCCGTTCTCCAGCCGGAAATCGTTGCGCCGCGTCCAGCCCGCGCCCTCCCCCGAGAAGCGCAGCTCGGCGCTCAGCGCATAGGGGTCGCTCAGCGCGATTGACTGCACCCGCGCCTTCGCTTCGTAGAAACGGATCGTGTCGGCGTCGATGTTGATGCGGCCGGTCGCCGCGGTATTGGCCAGCTCGCAATCGTCGGGGGTCACCCCCCAATAGCCCTGATAATCCGCCGGCAATGCGCGGCCGCGCGCGGCGGTCAGCGGCCTGGCCTGGATCGGCACGCCGGTGCGCGCGGTCGCCCGCACGCCGTTCGTGGCCGCCGCCGCCTCGATCGCCTGCTGCGCCTCCGCCTCGCGCTCCGGGACGGAGACATTCCCATAGTCCGCGTCCGGCGACGAACAGGCCGCCAGCAACCCGGCCAGCAACAACGCCGGAACCCCGCGCCCAGGCGCTGCGAAGCGGATCGAAACTGGCGCCGGCATCATCGTCTACCCCGTCATCACCCCATGGTCGGGATGACGAACGCATTGGCGGCCTCGCCGGTGCCGCCGTCGGGCCAGCGCTGCGTCACCGTCTTCACGCGGGTCCAGAACTTCACGCCTTCCATGCCGTGCTGGTTGGTGTCGCCGAACGCGCTGCGCTTCCACCCGCCGAACGTGTGATAGGCGACCGGCACCGGGATCGGCACGTTGATGCCCACCATGCCGACGTTGACGCGCGCGGCGAATTCGCGCGCGGCATGGCCGTTGCGGGTGAAGATCGCGACGCCGTTGCCGTATTGGTGCTCGCTCGGCAGCCGCACCGCGGTTTCGAAATCGGGCGCGCGCACGATCTGGAGCACGGGTCCGAAGATTTCCTCGCGATACGCGCTCATGTCGGTGGTGACGCGGTCGAACAGCGTCGGGCCGATGAAGAAGCCCTGCTCATGCCCCTGCAACGTGAAGCCGCGGCCGTCGACCACCAGCTCCGCGCCCTCGTCCACGCCGGTCTGGATCCAGTTTTCCACGCGCTGCTTGTGCGCGGCGTTCACCACCGGGCCGTAATGCGCCTCCGCATCGGTCGATACGCCGACGCGCAACGCGGCGATCGCGGGGATCAGTTTCTCGCGCAGCGCATCGGCGGTCTTCTCGCCCACCGGCACCACCACCGGCAGCGCCATGCACCGCTCGCCCGCCGAACCGAACGCCGCACCGGACAGGTCGGCGACCACCTGGTCCAGATCGGCGTCGGGCATCACGATACCGTGGTTCTTGGCCCCGCCCATCGCCTGCACGCGCTTGCCCGCGTCCACGCCGCGCCGGTAGACGTAATGCGCGATATCGCTCGATCCGACGAAGCTGATCGCGCCGATCGCCGGATGGTCCAGGATCGCGTCGACCATCTCCTTGTCGCCGTGCACCACCTGCAGGATGCCCTCGGGCAGCCCGGCCTCGCGCATCAGCTCGGCCAGCCGCACCGGCACCGACGGGTCGCGCTCGCTCGGCTTGAGGATAAAGGCGTTGCCGCACGCGATCGCGACGCCGAACATCCACATCGGGATCATCGCCGGGAAGTTGAACGGGGTGATCCCCGCGCCGATGCCGATCGGGGTCCGCATCGAATAGACGTCGATCCCCGGCCCCGCGCCATGCGTATATTCGCCCTTCAGGACGTGCGGAATGCCGCAGGCGAATTCGATCACTTCCAGCCCGCGCTGGATGTCGCCCTTCGAATCGGCGATCACCTTGCCATGTTCGCTGGACAGCGTGCGCGCCAGCTCCTCCATGTTCGCCTCGACCAGTTCCTTGAACCGGAACATCACGCGCGCGCGGCGCTGCGGGTTGGTCGCCGCCCAGCCGGGCTGCGCGGCCTGCGCGGCGGCGACCGCGCGGTCCAGATCGGCGGTCGTGCCCAGCGCGACACGCGCCTGCACCTGTCCGCTGTTGGGATCGAATACCTCGCCGGTGCGCGCCGCGGCACCAGCCGCACCGCCCACGATATGATGGTCGATCGTGCGCATGGTGTCTCTCTCCTGCCATCTCGTGCGGCGGGGTGTGCGCCCGCCGACGCGTTGCAGGCAAGCGGCAATTCTGCAACGCTCACCTGCAATGACGCAGCCGGTGCCCTGGAACGACCTGCAGGATTTCCTCGCCATCGCGCGATCGGGGCAGCTGGCGCGCGCCGCCGCGGCGATGGGGGTCGATGCCACCACGATCGGCCGCCGCCTGCGCCGGCTGGAGGCGCGGCTCGGCCGCACGCTGTTCGAACAGACGCGCGAGGGGCAGGTGCTGACCGAGGCGGGCGAGGCGCTGCTGGCGCAGGTCGAACGCATGGCGCGCGCCGCCGACGCGATCGCCAGCGACGGCGCGGCGGGGACGCTGACCGGGGTGTTGCGCGTCAGCGTGTCGGAGGGGTTCGGCGCCTTCTTCGTCGCGCGCCACCTGCCCGCCTTCGCGTCGGAGCACCCCGGGCTGACCGTCGATCTGGTCGCCAGCAGCGGCTTTCTCAGCCCCTCGCGGCGTGAGGCGGACGTCGCGGTGCTGCTCGCCCGCCCGCGCAGCGGCCCGTTGGTGGCGGCGAAACTGTCCGATTACGCGCTGCACCTCTACGCTGCCCGCGACTATCTCACCCGGCACCCTCCGCCAACGCGCGCGACGCTGGGCACCGCGCATCGTCTGGTCGGCTATATCCCCGACCTGCTCTACGCGCCGGAGCTGCGCTACCTCGACGATATCGACGCGCGACTCGTCCCGCACCTGCGCTCGTCGAGCATCCAGGCGCAGGCGCGCCTGATCGAATCGGGGGCCGGGATCGGCGTGCTGCCGCATTTCATCGCCGGCGCGAACCCCGCTCTGGTGCGGGTGCTGCCCGACATATCGATCCGCCGCGCCTTCTGGCTGGTCACCCATCGCGACACCCGCCGCCTCGCACGCGTCCGCGTCTTTCGCGCATGGCTGGCCGATCTGGTCGCGCGCCACCGCGCCGAATTGCTGGGCTGAGGCTTATTTCTTCATCGCATCCAGCAGCAATTTGACGTCCTGGCTGCGC
>NZ_LSJO01000090.1:0-5104 GCF_001556735.1 Sphingomonas sp. CCH9-F2
GCCCCCGCCCGAACCGCGCGGGTTCCTCGACCGGCTGGGCAGCGCGATCAGCAATGGCGACGTGCGCGATGTCGCCAGCACGGTGCGCGACGGGATCGGCGACGCGACCGAGGCGGGCCGCAACGGCATCACCAGCGCGGTCAACTGGACCGGCAGCCAGATCGGCAATGCCGCCGACGCCGCGCGCAGCCATATCACCGGCGACGACATCCTGTCGCAGGGGCTGCGCAACGCGATCGGCAATGCCGAATCGATCACCCGTTTCCAGGTCGGTTTCACCGGCGGCGTGCTGCGTGAGGGCGTCGGGCTGCTCGGCACCGTCGGGCAGCTGGGCGTGACCGCCTCCGAATTGCAGGTGTCGGCCGAGGCGCGGCAGGAACTGGCGAGCAATGTGGTCGGCGCGGTCGGCAACGCCGCGGACGCGACCGGGCGCTATCTCGAGTCGGCGGTGCAGGACCCCTCGCGGATCGGTGCCGATGTGAGCCGTGCGTGGGATGCCACCACCGATGCGGTCGGCGGGACGCTGGACCGGTACGGCCAGGCGATCGCCGAGGGCCGCACCGAAGAGATCGGCATGGATGTCGGCACGGTCGCGACGTACGTCGTGCCGGTCGGCGGCGGGCCGGCGCGCGGGCTGCTGACCGCCGGGATGCGCGGCGCGGCGCGCGAGGGCGCGGAAGTGGTCGGATCGACGGTCGCGCGCGACGTCACGCGCCAGGTGGCGAACGACCTTGCTCCGCCGCTGCGCGCCGCCAACGATGCCGCGCCGTCGCTGCGCGGGCCGCTGACCGATACGGTCGCCCCGCCGCCGCCGCCGGGTGCGCGCGGGCTGGCGGCGCCCGACGTGCCGCCGTCGCCGCTGCACGCCAAGGCGCAGATGGCCGAGCATGTCTATGGCCGCGGCGACTTGCCGCCCGGTGTCAGCACGGTCACCGATGCGGGCGAGTTGCGCGCGCTGAACCTGACGCCCGAGATGCTCGACCGCGGCGCGTTTCATGCGGAGGTCTATCGCAACGGCCCGGCCGGATCGGGCGATTACACGATCGCGTTCCGCGGATCGGGGCCGACGCGCGCGGGCGACTGGGTCAGCAACGGCTTGCAGGGGCTGGGCCTGCCGTCTAACCATTATGCGCGCGCGCTGGAAATCGGGAAGTCGATCGCGCGCGTCGATCCGTCGATCAACGTCGATTTCGTCGGCCATTCGCTTGGCGGGGGCCTTGCCTCGCACGCCGCCAATGCCGCCGGACGCGAGGCGACGACGTTCAACGCCGCGGGTCTGCACTTCATCTCCCGGCTGCAGGGGCAGGCGGTGGCGCGCGACGCCGGGATCACGCCGGGCCACGCCACCAATTACGCCGTGCCGGGCGAGATCCTGACGACGGCGCAGGAAAACCTGTGGCCCTTAACCCCGCGCGCGTTCGGCGAGACGCAGCGGCTGCCGTCGGTGATGCCGGAGGGAAAGACCGCCTGGGATCATTATGGCCCGCTCGCCCCGATCAACCGGCATCAGATCGACTGGGTGCTGGCCAGCACCGCGGCCCGATAAGCGCACGCCGCATCGCTTGACAGCGCCGGAGCGCGCCGCGATGCCGCGGCAGAGGCCAGCGGAGCGCAACATGGACGGGATCGCCACGGACCGGTTTGTCGCAGGCGCGGACCTGCCGGATGCGCGCGCATTGCGCGAGGCGGCCGGGCTGGGCGGATCGGGCCGCGACCTGATCGACGCGGTGCTGGCCGCGGACATCGCGCGCGTGCGCTTCCTGATGGAGCGCGATCCGGCGCTGGCGCAGACCAGTGCGGACGGCCGGTCGCTGGCGGAAGTGGCGGTCGCCACGGGCAATGCGATGCTGCTGCGTGAGATCCTGTCGCATGGCGTCGACCCCGATGGCGCAGGCGATGGCGCGCCGCTGGTGCTGGCGTTGCACGCGAACGGGCCGGAGCTGGCCTATGTCCTGCTGGCCGAACATGGCGCGGCACCGGCGCCGGCTGGCGCGGCACTGGAGCCGGCGCGCGCGGCGATCGCGCTGGGATCGGCGGCGGGGGTGCGGATGCTGCTGGACCATGGGCTGGACCCGAACGTGCGCGACACGCTGGATCGCCGCCCGCTGCACGTCGCGCTCGACATGGAGCGGTTCGCGATCGCCGAGTTGCTGCTCGCCGCCGGCGCCGATCCGTTCGCGATCGATACCGGGGGCGCGAACCTTGCCGCGTCGCTGGCGATGCCGATGGTCACCGACGTGCCCGACGAGGCGGCGGCGCGTGCGCGGCTGACCGCCGGGCTGGCGCGGCTCGGCTGGCCTTCCCCTGCGCCCACCCCGCGCGAGGTGCTGGCGCTGGCCGCCGACGGGCGCTGGCCGCCGCGCTGAGCCGTCAGATGTCCTGCGTCAGCCGGCCGTAGAGTTCCGGGCGGCGATCGCGGAAGAAGCCGAAGGCGGCACGGTGGCGGCGCGCGCGGTCGAGATCGAGCGTCGCGGTGATGACGCCTTCCTCCTCACGCCCCAGCTCCGCCAGGATATCGCCGCGCTCGTCGGTGATGAAGCTGGTGCCGTAGAAGGTCTGGCCGTGCTCCACCCCGACGCGGTTGGCGGCGATGACGGGCACGACGTTCGACACCGCATGGCCGACCATCGCGCGCCGCCACAGCCGCGCGGTGTCAAGCGAGGTATCGTGCGGTTCGCTGCCGATCGCGGTGGGATAGAACAGCAGTTCGGCGCCCATCAGCATCATCGCGCGCGCGGTTTCGGGATACCATTGGTCCCAGCAGACGCCGACGCCCAGCGTCGATCGGTCGGGGCCCCGCCACACCTTGAACCCGGTATTGCCGGGCCGGAAATAGAACTTCTCCTCATAACCCGGCCCGTCGGGGATGTGGCTCTTGCGGTACAGCCCCTGCACCTCGCCGTCGGGACCGATCATGGCGAGCGAATTATAGTGATGCGGCCCGTCCAGTTCGAAGAAGCTGGTGGGGATCCACACGCCCAGCGCCTCCGCCAGCGCCTGCATCGCCAGCACTGCCTTGTGCTCGCCCAGCGGCGCGGCATTGGCGAACAGCGATTCGTCCTCGACGCGGCAGAAATATTCGCCCTCGAACAGTTCGGGCGGCAGGATCACCTGCGCGCCGCGGCCATGCGCCTCGCGAACGGCGTCGGAAACCTTGGCGATGTTCGCATCGATATCGCCCGAAAAGGCGAGCTGGAGCGCGGCGACGGTGATCTGGGTCATGCGCGCGCACATAATGTCGGTTGCCGCGCCGCGCCAGACGGTGAGTCGTCTTACGGTCACCAGGCGGCTATAGCGATAGGCCATGACCCCGACCGACCTGCTGATCCCGACCTATCGCCAGATGCTGCGCATGCTGTGCGGGTTGCTCGACACGGCGCAGCAGCAGATGCCCGACCGCATGGAAGCGCTGATGTCGGCGCGGCTGGCCGACGACATGTACCCGCTGGCGACGCAGTTGCGCTTCGCCGCGTTGCAGGCGCAGGAAGCGGGATACCGGCTGCGCGGCGAGGACATGCCGGGGCGGCTGCTCGCACTGGGAGCGGAGGCGCGTGGGGCCGGGGAGGCACCCGGGTCGGTCGCCGATGCGCGGTCGCGGATCGACGAGGCGCTCGCGTTCCTGGCCGAGGCGAGGCTGGACGCCGAGGCGCCGGTGGCGTTGAAACTGCCGAACGGGATGGCATTCGACATGGCGGCGGAGGAATACGTCCGCGACTGGGCGCTGCCGCAATTCTATTTCCACGTCGTCACCGCCTACGCGATCCTGCGCCATCATGGCGTGGCGATCGGCAAGGGCGACTACGTGCCGCACATGTTCGCCTATCTGCGCCCCGGCACCGCTCCGGGGGCGTGAAGGGCGGCGCCGCGGTCAGCCGATCAGCAGCCCCGCCAGCGCCGCGCTCATCAGGTTCGCCAGGCTGCCCGCCGCCAGCGCGCGCAGGCCCAGCCGCGCGATCGTCGGGCGCTGGTTGGGCGCCAGGCTGCCGGTGACGGCCATCTGGATCGCGATCGAGGAGAAATTGGCGAAGCCGCACAGCGCGAAGGTGACGACCGCGATCGTCCGCGAGCTGAGCTGCGCGGCCTGTTTGCCCAGATCGATATAGGCGACGAATTCGTTGAGGACGATCTTCTCCCCGAACAGCCCGCCGGCGATCCCGGCTTCGTCCCACGGCACGTTGAGCAGGTACATGACCGGCTGGAAGACATAGCCGAGCAGCCCCTGGAAGCTCAGCTCCGGGTGGCCGAACCACGATCCGACCCCGCCCAGCAGCCCGTTGGCGAGCGCGACCAGCGCAACGAACGCCAGCACCATCGCGCCGACCGCGACGGCCAGCCGCACGCCGGTCTGCGCGCCCTGCGCGGCGGCCATGATGAGATTGGCGGGCTTCTCCTCGTCATGCGTCGCCTCGGGCAACGGTTCGCCAGGCGTCCCTTCGGGCAGCAGCGCGGCAGGGCCGCGGCCGCTGATCCGCGCCTCCGCCAGCGCGATCTGCTGCGCCTCGTCGGGCAGGTCGCCCAGCGGCAGTTCGCCCTCCGGCGGCATCACGCGATCGGGCATGATGATCTTGGCCATCAGGATCCCGCCCGGCGCGGCCATGAAGCTGGCGGCGAGCAGATAGTCGATGCGGATTCCCATCGAGGCATAGGCCGCCAGGATCGTTCCCGCGACGCCGGCCATCCCGCTGGTCATCACCGTGAACAGCTGCGCCGGGGTGAGGCCCGCCAGATAGGGGCGGATGACCAGCGGCGATTCGCTCTGCCCGACGAAGATGTTGGCGGCGGCGCACAGGCTTTCCACCTTGCTGGCGCCGATCACCTTCTCGATCGCGCCGCCGATCCAGCGCACGACCAGCTGCATCACGCCCAGATAATAGAGGATCGACACCAGGCTGGCGAAGAAGATGATGACCGGCAGCGCGGCGATCGCGAAGCTCTGTCCGCCGATCTCGGGACTGGCGAGCTTGCCGAACAGGAATTCGGTGCCGCGCTGCGAATAGCCGAGCAGCGCGGAGACGCCCGCCGACGCCCCCGCCAGCGCGGCGCGCCCCGGCGTCCAGTAGAGGACGACGATCGCGATGACGATCTGGAGCGCGAAGGCGCTGCC
>NZ_LSJO01000091.1:0-11377 GCF_001556735.1 Sphingomonas sp. CCH9-F2
GCAAGCGTCAAGCTAACCCGCTGATACCACTCAACTTAATTTCGGATCGGGCTCTCAGGCTCCGGGTTTCACGACGTCGGCCCAGTCGCCATAACGTGAGGGTGGCGGCATCCGCTTCAGCGTCAGCCCGCGCGGCCGATAGGCGGCCCACGCCTTGCGTCGTGCGCGTCGGCCCTCGAAGTCATTGTCCTCGGCGAAGATCAGCGTGGTGACGCTATCGGGGATGTGGACACGGTCGAGCCGCGCCGCGCCGAGCGTCGCCCAGCACGGGATGCCGTGGATCTGGGTGAAGGCGGCCGAGGTCTCGAACCCCTCACCAAGCGCCAATGTGTCGGTGACGCGCATGCCCTGCCAGGTCGCACCTCCCGGCGTGCCGAGCGTCGCCTTGTCGAGATAGCCGCCATGCGCGAGGTCGAGGAAGATGCGCTGAATCGAGCGCAGCGTGCGCCCCTCCCGCGCCGCGATCAGCAGCGCCGGGAGGAACCGGGTATGCGGTTTCGGTCCCCACGGACAGCGCGGGTGGTAGCTCAGGTCGTCGAAGGCGCCGGTGATGCCGCGAAAGCGGAGATAGGCTTCCGCGGGCGTTCCGGCGATCGGCAACCCCTCGTTCCACAGCCGTTCGATGTTGGCGGGTCTGCCGGTGCGCTGTTCAGCGGGTGGGTCGTAGGTGCGTCCGGGTCTGATGCGCGCGATCTCGCGGAGCACGTCCTCGGCGGTGCAGCCGGCGAAGCAGTGAACGAGGATGCCGTCATGGCCCTGCCGGATCGAGAGGCTGGGATCGCTGTCGGCGTGGGCCGGGCAACGGCACATGGCGTTGTAGCCGTGCCAGGTGCCGCCGAGGGCGCCGACGATGTCCACGATGGTCTGGGTGGGTTTCAGCGCAACGAGGGGCATGACCGATCCTTTCTCGCTGCCTCTGACCCCCTTCTCTCCCTTCCTAGGTGACTCAGTAGCTGCTGGCTAGCAGCTAGCGGAAGATCCCCGTGTTAGCAGTTAGACCTCCGCTATCTAGCGTTGAGATGGCTGGTATCTAGCGGCTAGCTACCTTTGAGCTAGCAGTTTCTCATAAGCGTCGAGTGCCTTCTCGAGCACTTCTGTAAGAAGCAGACCCTCACGTTGAGCTATTTCGCGGATTCGATTGTCCCATTCGGGTGTGACCCTAGTCGCAAATTGTTGAGTGCGGTTAGTCTTGCGCGAACTGCGGGCATCAATGCGGGTTGCGGTTATCAGCGGTGCAGCCGGAGGGGCGGGGGCTACTTCGGGTGCATCCAAATTCTGGCTCGCCTCACTGATTGGTGGGGGTGAACCCAAACGAGTAGCCTTCTTTAGCTTCGAGATATCGGCCATCATTCACCCCGCTACTTTGTCGATTAGGGATTGGATCAGAGTATCAGCACGCTGGTTAAGGCCGGAGAATTTGGTTTCGGTAATTGACAGGCCTTGGTTCTGCGCTTGCCGGTATGCTGGTCGTTCCACGATCGAACCGTCGAGGACATTATACCCCGCTTCGGTCAAATACGCCCGCGCGTCATTTTCTTCAGCCGAAGTTCCAATGCGGTTGAGCGCAAAAACGAGCCGTCCAGTCGGGATACCCTCCTTAACAAGGGCATGGTATTCGCGGACGGCAGGCCTGAGATCGTCCAAGGATGCGCCGGTGGGTTGAACCACGAGTGACGATGACCGTGCAATTTCAAGTGTAGCTTTGCTGGTCCGAGCGGGGCCGTCGATGATAAGCAGATCGAAGCCGTCTGCAGCGGCCAGGGCCTGAGACGCGGTTTTGAATGCCTCAACCGACACAATCGGCTCGATGGAGATGCCAAGGCGTGCTCGGTGCCAATCGACCGAAGTGCCCTGTTGAGTATCGAGATCGGCGATTTTAACCCGCAGTTCGCCTGCCGCCGCCTCGCGAGCAAGGGCTCTTGCCAAGGTGCTTTTTCCTACACCGCCTTTTTGTGAGACGAATGCTACGACAGCAGCCATGACCGATCCTGTAATAGTTCGAACGACTGGATAGCTAGCCGCTCTCTAGCAGTTTGGCAACCGCTACCTATGTGATAGCTAGCTGATACCCAACCAGCAGATATCTGTGAGCTAGCTGCTACCCACGGGGGTTTGCCTGACCTAGTCTGGATCAAGCACTGGGAGATAGTGGAATTTTTTTCCACGTTGTGCGGTTGATCGAAACATGATGTTCAATGATCGATGAACACGCGATCGAACTCGAGCTTATGCGTAGTGGGTAGTGTTATGGCACTGCTATGGGCGCAAACATCGGCAGCTAAGCAGGCCGAGGTAATGACATTTGATGGGCAGGCAGTTGAAGCCGTCATCGATGTGGGCCCGAGAATGCGGGGTATGCCAACAGACGGAACGCCGCCAGTACCAAGCATGGAAGCCGTTTTAGGCAATGACTTCAGATCATTCGGCAGCCCCGTAATGGAACCCCAAGAGGAGGCAATAAGCACGTCGCATATATCGGTGCCCCTTTGGATGCAGACTGGCCAGGTTTCGGGGGGAGCTGGCCGGGCAGCGATGTCCGATATCGCAAGTTATCTCTACACCCCACAGGCTTGCTCAATCACACCCTACCGTCCACGCGGCGATTTTCCAGGCTGGCTCGAAGCTCGGCGGGCTCAATATTACCCCTTGATCCAGGCCGTGGCGTGCGAAGCTGGTGTGCCAGTCGGGCTTTTCGATGCACTGGTGGCCCAGGAAAGCCGCTATGACCCATTGATCGTATCACCGAAGGGCGCCGTTGGCCTTACCCAATTGATGCCCGGTACAGCGCGTGGACTTGGGGTTTTCAATTCGAGAGATCCGTTGTCGAACCTGAGGGGAGGGGCCAGATACCTCCGCGCGCATCTGGATGAGTTCAAGCGGGTCGATCTAGCCTTGGCCGCGTACAATGCAGGTCCAGGACGCGTTCGATCGATGCGCCGTATTCCGCCGTTTCGCGAGACGATGGACTATGTCGCAGCGATCACTCGAGGGTGGAGCACCGGATCGTTCAGGACAGCATCGATTCAGACCGCCGGTTTGGCAGTGGGTCGACAGGAATTCCGGGGCAGGGGGGTCCAGTTACTCGCTTACACATCTACAAGAGTATCGAACCCGAGGTAGTGCGCGTAATAGATCGCAATTCCGAGGATCGCCGGCGCGCCGAGCAGATAGTTGATCTGCCAACGTATCCACAACCGGGGTGCAACGAGTACCTTATCGAGGACGGTCGCAGTTGGGAGTTTCCTAGTTCCCAGACGATAATCGTAGGCGGTCTTTATCATCGCGAGGACAGCGCACAGCGCCACCATGACGCCGACCGCGGCATAGAGTGAAAGCCAGGCCTGAAGTGTCGCTTGGGGCATGCCGACCACCTAGCAGCAAGATGCTGACGGCCCATTAACCGCTGAATCGCGCATTAGTTACCAGGTGGGCTGCGTTTTCAATCGCAAGTTGGTGCTCAGCATGGCGCTACGGTCGCGATGACGCACCAAAAACGGCTGCACCGGGCACAAAGGCGGCAATTTCAGCGCAACGGTAAACGCTTGCTCCCCTCGGGAGCATCGCGACGCGAAGCGGCGCGTCCAACCTTGCCGCTTGGTCTTGCCGTTTGTGGACCCAGGGGTCGGTTCCGGCTAGGGGCGAAATGACACCCTAAGCGGATCGGCCCGATTGACGGGAAGCGGATGGTGAGGGCTCAGTTGATGAACTGACTCGCAAGCAGCCCACTCATGATCGCACCCGCCGCGTATATGACGATCATCATCCAAAAGCTCTTCGGCGTGCTGCGACGATATAGCGAGGGAACGGGCCACCGCGCTGGCACTCTTCCCGAGAATAAGCTGACGATCACCACGCCAGTGCAAATCAGGGCTGCTGCCAGTCCGAAGAAGCCTACAGTTTCCATGAGCTCTATTTATCCTAAATGGCAACGTCCGCCATTGGTGATCACCAACCCCACTATCGGATCAGATGTGGGAGCTACTCATTCGCTAGCTGGGTATCGGAGATCGTCTTCACCCGCGCCCGCCCGACGATCGCGGCGACGGTGTTCTTGCTGAGGCCAAGGTCGCGGGCGATCCAGCGGTAGCTGCGGCCCTCGGCGACGAGCGCCAACACCTTGGGGGCGAGCCGGTCGGACTTGGGGCGGTCGCCGGTCTGTCTTCCCAATTTGCGTCCCCGCGCCCGTGCCGCAGCGAGGCCGGAGCGCACCCGTTCGCTCAGCATGTCGCGCTCGAACTGCGCGATGCCGGCAAGCATCGTCGCCATCATCCGCCCGTGCGGGGTGTCGACCTCGAACGTCATGCCGCTCATCGCGACTACCGAAACGCGCCAGCCTGACAGCCGGTTGAGCGTATCGAGCAGGTCCTGGGTCGAGCGTCCCCAGCGGCTGAGTTCGGTGACGAGGATCGCATCGATGTGGCGCGCTTGCGCCAGCTTCATCACCTGGGTGCGCGCCGAGCGGTTGGCCTTCATGCCCGAGGCGGTTTCGCGGAAGATCTCGACCACCTCGTATCCGCCGCGTTCGGCGAAACCGGCCAGGTCGCGCAACTGCCGCTCGCACGACTGATCGGCGGTCGAGACGCGGGCGTAGATGGCGGCGCGTTGTCCCAATTGAACCTTCCCGAAAACCGGCCCCGAAAACCCTTGATCTGCGTAGGCTCAGTGTTGTCCAAAACAGACTTCTGTTCAATAGGGACAAGCCGTGCATGCCGAGACGCCATATCCTCAGCGCCCGACAGCGTTCGGCCCTACTCGACCTGCCGACTGACGAAGCGGCGCTGCTGCGGCATTATATTCTGGCAGCCGATGACCTGATCCATATCGACCGGCGGCGCCGACCGGAGAACCGCATCGGGTTCGCCCTGCAGTTGTGTGCGCTGCGATATCCAGGTCGGACGCTTGCTCCCGGCGAACTGATCCCCCACGCCGTGTCCGCCTTTCTAGGTGCCCAGCTTGGCATCGCTGGCGACACGCTCGCGTCCTATGCCGTTCGACGCCAAACCCGGCACCAGCACATGGAGGCGCTGCGCCGCATCTACGGATACAGGATGTTCCCCGGACAGGGACCGCATGCCAGGGCGTTCCGGGATTGGCTTCTCGCCGAAGCCGAGCAGGCACGCTCAAACGACGACCTTGCCCGGCGCTTCATTGCCCGCTGCCGTGAAACCATGACCATCCTGCCAGCGATCACGACAATCGAGCGGTTGTGCGCGGACGCGCTCGTCGCCGCCGAACGCCAGATCGAGAAGCGGATCGCAGCCCGTCTCGATCCCGTCGCCTGTGATGGGCTCGACCGACTGACTACCGAGATGCTGCCGGGGGCGATCAGCCGCTTCATCTGGCTGCGCCGGATTGAGCCGGGCAACAACTCCGCCGCGGCGAACCGGCTGCTCGACCGGCTCGAGTTCCTGCGCGCGATGAACCTCAATGATGGTTTACTTGCCGGTGTTCCACCGCATCGCGTCGCCCGGCTACGCCGGCAGGGCGAGCGCTACTTCGCCGATGGCCTGCGCGATCTCGGCGCCGATCGGCGCCGCGCTATCATGGCGGTTTGCGTCATTGAATGGGCCACTGCGACGGCGGATGCGGTGATCGAAACACATGACCGGATCGTTGGCCGCACCTGGCGCGACGCGAAGCAACTGCATGACGCGCGGGTCGTAGAAACCAGAGGCGCTACCACTGCGACTTTGAACGGCTTCACTGCACTCGGTCAATCATTGCTCGAAGCGCATGGCGACGGCGCGTCGCTGGAAGATGCGGTCGCGCGCGGGGCGGGATGGGAACGGCTCACCAGTCTCGTCGCTACGGCCAAGACGTTGACGGACACCTTGGGCGACGATCCGCTGGCCTATGTTGATCAGGGGTATCACCGCTTCCGTCGGTATGCCCCGCGCATGCTGCGATGCCTCGACCTCAAAGCTGCGGCGGTTGCACGGCCTTTGCTGGACGCGGCTACCGCCATCGCTACCAGGGGCGCAGTTCCGGCGGCCGACGATTTCTTGCGCCCGCATTCCAAATGGCGGCGACAGTTGCGGGCGAAGGGCGATGATGATGCCCGCCTCCGGGAAGTCGCGGTCATGTTCCACCTGCGCGACGCGCTGCGCTCGGGCGACATCTGGTTCGACCGCTCGCATCGGTATGGTGACCTGCGCCACGTCCTCGTGCCGATGGCGGTCGCGCATGCCGCGAAGCTAGCGGTCCCGTCCGACCCGCATGTCTGGCTGGCTGACCGCAAGGTGCGTCTCGCCGATGGCCTTGCCCGGCTCGGTCGCGCCGCGCGCAGCGGTACAATTCCGAAAGGCAGCATCGAAGACGGCACGCTGCGCATTGATCGCCTCACCGCCGACGCGCCGGATGGGATCGAGGATCTGATGCTCGATCTGTATCGCCGCCTGCCGCCCGTCCGCATCACCGATCTGCTGCTCGAAGTCGATACCGCGCTGGGTTTCACCGATGCCTTCACGCATCTGCGCACCGGCGTGCCGTGCGGCGACCGAATTGGTCTGCTCAACGTCCTGCTCGCCGAGGGCCTGAATTTGGGCCTGCGTAAGATGGCAGAGGCTTCCAACACCCACGACTATTGGCAACTCTCCCGTCTCGCGCGCTGGCACGTCGAAAGCGAGGCGATCGACCAGGCGCTGGCCAACGTGGTCGCGGCGCAAGGGGCGCTGCCGATGGCCCAGGTGTGGGGTATGGGTAGAGCCGCATCGGCCGATGGCCAGTTCTTCCCCGCAGCACGGCAGGGCGAGGCGATGAACACGATCAACGCCCGCTACGGCAACGATCCCGGAATCAAGGCCTATACTCACGTCAACGACCGCTTCGCGCCGTTTGCATCGCGGACTATTCCAGCCACAGTCAGCGAAGCACCTTACCTGCTCGACGGGCTGACGATGAATGAGGCAGGGCGACGGATCGAAGAGCAATACGCCGACACTGGCGGGTTCACCGATCATCTGTTCGGGATCAGCGCCATGCTCGGCTACCGCCTTGTGCTGCGCATCCGCGACCTCCCATCCAAACGACTGTACGTATTCGACCCTGCCACCACGCCGAGCGAGCTGCGCCCGCTGGTGGGCGGCAAGGTTCGTGAGGCGCTGATCGTTTCCAACTGGCCCGACCTGTTCCGCTGCGCCGCCACCATGAGCGCGGGGCAGGTCGCGCCGAGCAGCATCTTGCGCAAGCTCGCCGCCTATCCGCGCCAGAACGATCTTGCAGCCGCGCTGCGCGAGGTGGGCCGGATCGAGCGGACGCTATTCATCGTCGAATGGATTCTCGACGCCGGTATGCAGCGCCGTGCACAGGTGGGCCTCAACAAAGGTGAGGCACATCATGCGTTGAAAAATGCCCTGCGCATTGGCCGTCAGGGCGAAATCCGCGACCGCACGACGGAGGGTCAGCATTACCGGATCGCTGGCCTCAACCTACTGACCGCCATCATCGTCTACTGGAACACCCTGCATCTCGGCCATGCCGTCGAAGCTCGCCGCCGCGAAGGGCTCGATACCCCCGACCATCTTCTCGCCCATATCTCGCCGCTCGGGTGGGCCCACATCCTTCTCACTGGTGAGTACCTTTGGCCCAAGGACTCCGCCGCTTAGGGTGTCATTCCGCCCTCAGCCAGAACTGACCCCAGCATGCGAGCGCGCAGGATGTCGTCGAGATCGTGGACGACGCGGCTCTGGTCGCGAGGGTCACAAATGCAGGCGGCAAGCCGTTCCGCAATGCCAAGCTGTCGCTCGGCCTGCGCCAGCAGCAATACGCCACCATCGGATGTCAGCCGACCGCCGTCGAAGGCGGCGGTCATTTTCTTGCGGCAAATCGCTGGGAATGAGAAACCGAGGAGGCTATCATCTGCCATGGCGGTCGTGGCACTTTCTGTCCGGCGTAGAGGGATGATTTAAGCACCCTTTCTCTACTCCAGATCAGTAACTTACGCCACGTCCGCCAACCCCATCCCATGCCGCCGGTGAATAAGACGGGCTAACGTGACATTATAGATCGCAGGCGAACTATTTTCATGTTATCTATTGAGGGTATGACGGACGAGCGCACCCTGATTGAGCAGCAGTTATCGACCGGGCTTGTGCTGCTGGGAAGGCACTATTCGAGACAGCTCGACAAAGTCGTCAATCCCTACCACCTCTCAGCGGCGAGCGCCCTGCCATTGGCTATTCTCAGCCGCATGGGAGACGGAACGCGCCAGGGCATCCTCGCGAACGCGCTTGGCATCGAAGGCCCCGGACTCGTCAGGCAACTCGACCTGCTATGCGCCCGCGGACTGGTGGAGAGGAGCGAGGACGCGTCGGACCGCCGCGCCAAGACACTACACCTGACCGTCGAGGGCAGGAGAGTCGCATTGAAAGTCGAAGCCAGCTTCGCTCAACTCCGCAGCGAGCTTCTGACAGATATTTCCAACGAGGACATCGCCGCCTGCCTGCGCATTTTCACGCTGCTTGAGATGCGTATGAGCGAACGTTCCGATCCCGATCGGTCAGCGGCATGAGTCCCTGGCCGGGGTATCCCCAGGATGCGCGCCGCGCTTCAATTCGACGAGGTCGCGTCAGGCAATATTACGAAACTTCCAGCCATTATACATAGAAATACAGCCTGAAAGCTCGGCCGGAGCGGGCGGACAGTATCTGAAACACAGCTGGGCGGTCTGTTACTGACTGCGTCCCAACGAATGACTTTTTGGAGAAGGATTTTCATGACCTATTCCGCCCCCGTCGCTGAACAGCGTTTTCTGCTCCACCATGTCGCGGGTATTGCCGAAATCGGTGCCGATGCGCGCTTCGCGGCAGCCAGCGAGGACATGGTGGATGCGATCGTGGAGGGCGCCGCCGCGTTCGCCGAGGGGGAATATGCTCCCCTCCTGCGCCTGGGCGACACGGTCGGGGCACGATGGAACGATGGTGTCGTCACCATGCCGGAAGGTTTCCGGGCAGCCTATCACGCATTTGTGGCAAATGGCTGGGGCACGCTCGCTGGCCCCGAAGCGTTCGGCGGACAGGGGCTGCCTTTCTCGCTGGCGACGGTGGTCATGGAGGATCTGGGCACGGCCAATATGGGCTTCTCCCTCGTCAACATGCTCACTCCCGGCGCGATTGAATCGCTGGTCGTCCACGGCAACCCGGAACAGCAGGCCAAATGGCTGCCCAAGCTGATCACCGGCGAATGGCCAGGAACCATGAACCTGACCGAACCGCAGGCCGGTTCGGATGTAGGCGCGCTGCGCACCACCGCGGCGCCGGCGCCGGACGGTAGCTGGCGGGTCAAGGGGCAGAAGATCTTCATCACCTTCGGCGAGCATGACCTGGCGGACAATATCATCCATCTGGTGCTGGCCCGCACGCCGGGCGCGCCGGAGGGAACAAAGGGCCTCTCGCTGTTCCTGGTGCCCAAATACCGGCTGGACGAATCCGGCAATCCCGGCGTCCTGAACGACGTCCATTGCGTCTCGATCGAACATAAGCTGGGCATCCATGCCTCGCCCACCTGCGTGATGTCCTATGGCGACAATGACGATTGCATAGGCGAACTGGTTGGCCCCGAAGGGGCGGGAATCAGGGCGATGTTCACCATGATGAACAATGCGCGGATCAATGTCGGCAACCAGGGCGTCCAGGTGGCGGAGCGCGCGACGCAACTGGCGATCGCCTATGCCCGCGACCGGATACAGTCGCCCAGGAGCGACGGCAGTTCGGGCAAGACTTCGGTCGCGATCATCGAACATCCCGATGTGCGCCGCACGCTGCTGCGGATGAAGGCGCAGACCCAGGCCGCGCGCGCGCTGCTCTATTATGCGGCAGGCCAGGTCGACCGCGCCCATATAGGCGACGTGGCGGCCAAGGCGCGGGTCGACCTGGTGACGCCGCTCATCAAGGCGCATGGCACCGACATCGGCTGTGAGGTCGCATCGCTGGGCGTGCAGGTGCATGGAGGCATGGGCTTCATCGAGGAGACCGGCGCCGCCCAGCATTATCGCGATGCGCGTATCACCCCGATCTACGAAGGCACCAACGGCATCCAGGCCGCCGACCTTGTCGGGCGCAAGATGACGGGCGATGGCGGTGCGGCCCTCCGGGCGCTGCTGGCTGATATCCGGTCGGAGATCGGCGATGAGCCCACTCTCGTCTCTCTGGCCGACGCGGTCGAGCAGGTCGTGGCATGGATGCTGGACGAAGCTGGCGTGAACGACCGCCTTGCCGGCAGCTACCCCTTCCTGACCATGGTGGCGACGCTGACCTGCGGATGGCTCATGTCGCGTCAAGGGAAAGTCGCCGCGTCCATGATCGCGGAGGGTGAGGGGAACCCCGCCTTCCTCAAGGCGAAGGTCGCCACGGTCCGCTTCTACCTCGATCAGATTGTTCCCGAAGCGGGCGGGCTTCGGGCCGCCGCCATGGCAGGCGCCGCGCCGCTTTATGCGCTGGACGCCGAGGAGATGGGCGCATGATCGACGAAGCCCCGGCATCGCGCTATGCCCGCATATGCATGGCCGCGGATCAGGCGGCGGCGCTGATCCCGTCGGGCGCAAAGGTCGCGATGGGGCTGGGCATCGCCCAGCCCCCGGCGATCCTGGAAGCGCTGGCCAGGCGGGCGGGCGCTTCCCAGGTTTCCGATATCTCCCTTTATTACATGCTCGCAACCGCCATCGCGGGCGAGACGGTGCTGCGCTATGAACTGCGCGACCGCATCAAACCCGTCAGCCTGTTCCACGGTGGGGTGGAACGCGCCCTCGATGCGATCGCCATCCGCGAGAACGCCCCGCTGGTGGAGGTGATCCCGGTCGCTTTCAGCCAGGTGCCGCGCATGCTGACCGATCATATCGGCGTCGACACGCTCGTCACCACCGTGTCGCCGATGGATGAAGACGGGAATTTCAGTCTCGGCACTAACGCCGACTATGCGCTGGCCGTGTCCCGCACCGCCGGGCGCGTGATCCTGGAAGTCAATCCGCACATGCCCCGGATCGGCGGGAACTGCATGATCCATGTGTCGCAGGTGACGGCGCTGGTCGAACATGCCGCGCCGTTGATCGCGCTCCCGCGGGCGGAACCGAACGCGGTCGATCGCGCGATCGGCGCGATCATCGCGGGGCTGGTCGAGGATGGCGACTGTCTTCAGATGGGCATCGGCGCCTTGCCTGACGCGGTCTGCTCCGCATTGCACGACCATCGTCATCTGGGCATCCATACCGAACTGATGACTCCCGGCATGGCGGAACTCATGCGCCAGGGCGTGGTGGACAACAGCCGCAAGCAACTGCATCCTGGCCATTCCATTTTCACATTCGCGATGGGCGACAAACTGCTCTATGCCCACATTCCCCAAGTAAATCGCTGATTTTGCTGTCAGGATCTCAATATTTCCG
>NZ_LSJO01000092.1:0-1494 GCF_001556735.1 Sphingomonas sp. CCH9-F2
TCGCTACCCGATGCTGCTGGTCGACCGGGTCGAGGAGATCATCCCCGACCGGTCGATCCGTGCCATCAAGGCGGTGACGATCAACGAAGGCTTCTTCCAGGGGCATTTTCCCGGCCGTCCGATCATGCCGGGCGTGCTGATCGTCGAGGCGCTGGCGCAGACCGCCGGCGTGCTGGCGGTGGAAAGCCTCGGCCTCGCCGGATCGGGCAAGCTGGTTTATTTCATGGCGATCGAGAACGCCAAGTTCCGCAAGCCGGTGGAACCGGGCGTGCTGCTGAGCCTGGAGGTCGAGTTCGTCCAGAAGCGCAGCAGTGTGTGCAAGTTCGCCGGTGTCGCCAGGATCGACGGACAGGTCGCGGCCGAGGCGAGCTTCACCGCGATGATCGCCGATCCGCCCAAGGCGGGCTGAAACCGCCGGCCCCGATCGGCCGACGACAGATTTTGACATCGGGCGCGCGCTGGTCTAGGCGCGCGCCTTCTCTTTTGGCTGGTCGGAAACCAGCCGCATCAGGAGCGACGCGACGTGAAGAAAGACACCCACCCCGACTATCACATGATCAAGGTGCAGATGACCGACGGCACCGTGTACGAAACCCGCTCCACCTGGGGCAAGGAAGGCGACACGATGACGCTGGAAATCGACCCCTTGGCGCACCCGGCATGGACCGGCGGCCGCGGCCAGGTGCTGGATTCGGGCGGCCAGGTCGCGCGCTTCAACAAGCGGTTCGGTGGCGGTCTCACGCTGCGCAAATAAGCGCCGCGGTAACGTTAACCGTGAATTAGGCATGGCGGCGTAGGGTCGCCGCCATGTTCGTTGCAGAATTCGCCCTTGCCGAGCGCACCACCAACCGCCGCCGCAGCCCGCGCGCGCCGGTCTCCCTCGACGTGCAACTGGGGGAAGGGTGCATGCAGCGCACCTTGTGCCGCGTCGTGGACATCTCGCTCCACGGCTGCCGGCTCCATGCCTATAGCAGCATGGCCCCGAACTCGACGATCCTGCTCAACGTCCCCGGACTGGGCGCGATGGGCGCGGATATCGTCTGGTCCGACGATTTGGTCGCGGGCTGCCAGTTCCATATCCCGCTGACGCAACAGACGTTCGACCGCTTCATCGCCGATCACGGCTAGGCCGGGTCATCACCCCTTCGCGCTGAGGACAGGCGCCGACGTCGCTCGACGGCTCGTCAGGGCGAAGGTCGATCCGGTCCGGGGTGGCCGCCGGGGGCTCGTTACCGCGAAGCCGCGAAGATCATGGCCGTGCACAACGCGCCAAGCGCCCCATCACCGGCCTGAATTTCCCCGCCGCCGTCACGGCAGGCGCGGCACCTCCGCGCGACCCCGAAAGCCGTTCGTCGTCGTGCGACTCCGCGCGCGACAATAGGGGTGCCACGCCCGCCATGGCGCGACACCCCTTTGTCAGGTCTTCGGCCGACAGCTTTCCCCGTTACGGGAGCCGTGGGCCTGTATGCCTAGCGCCGCGAGGCGGTGCCGGCG
>NZ_LSJO01000093.1:0-9174 GCF_001556735.1 Sphingomonas sp. CCH9-F2
CCGCCACGTTCATGCGCCGGGCCTCATAACCATCGCAGATCGGGCAATAGCGGAGAAGCCCACGCGCCACGCCGATGTCATGCATCGCATCAGGCATCTCGGGACGCCGGTTGACGACGCCCGTCGCAAGGACAACGGTCCGCGCATACAGGACGTTCAGTTCGCAGCTTGCCGAGAAGTGGTCGCCTGACGCGACGATTGCGTCAATCTCACCTCTCTGGACCGTACCGCCATATTCGCGCAGCTGAGCCTGCAAACGGGCAAGAAACGTGACGCCGGAAATGCCGCCGGGAAATCCTGGCAGGTTGTGCGAGCGCGGGA
The DNA here is from genome assembly GCF_001556735.1 of Sphingomonas sp. CCH9-F2. Lineage (NCBI taxonomy): Bacteria > Pseudomonadati > Pseudomonadota > Alphaproteobacteria > Sphingomonadales > Sphingomonadaceae > Sphingomonas > Sphingomonas sp. CCH9-F2. The sequence goes on from NZ_LSJO01000093.1 coordinate 322, forward strand.
TGGACGCGGCGCGCCCTGCCGCCGCATCGTAGACGACGCAGCTCCTGAGAAACCGCGACAGATAGATCGCGGTCATGAGGCCCGCTGGACCACCGCCCACTATCAGACAGTCGATGACCTCCTCAGGATCTCCAGTCCAGCCCTGATCGGTCAACCGCAACCTCATCATTACCCCGCGCATGCGCCTATCAGGCCCGCGGCCACAGTTGGTTTAAGGGGAGACGCAGTGAAAAAGCGCTCCATGCTCCCTTCTGAATACGCGCTGCCACCGCCGACCCCTCATCGAGAGCGGTGCGTCGGCACGAAAAAAGATCGTGAGGGGTGACCCGTCCAGCTGCGTAATACAGGTGAGCCCAATTGAAATGGAGATTACCTAAATGCGCCGCTTGTTCATCACGACTGCCGCCGCCGCCCTGTTCTTCGTAGGCGGCGTGGCGAACGCGCATCCGAAGCTGGTGTCCGCCAGTCCCGCTGCCAACGCGGCGGTCGCGACCCCCGAGAAGATCAGCCTCCAGTTCAGCGAGAAGCTCGTGCCGGCTTTCTCTAAGGCCGACCTTACCATGGCCGCGATGCCTGGCATGGCGGCCATGAAAATGCCCAGCAGCGCCGCAGTCGGCGCCGATGGCCGGACGCTCACCATCACCCCGAAGCAGCGTCTCCCGCGTGGACGCTACAGCGTCGACTGGCAGGTCGTCTCTGGCGACACACATAAAATCACCGGCAGCTACAATTTCACGGTGAAGTGAGCGAATGCTCGACTGGCCGACCGTCGCCATCCGCTTGGCGTTGTACCTGGTCCTGGCGGCGCTGTTCGGCCTGTCGGCCTTCAGCCTCTACGGCCTTCGCCTTGGCGAGCGCGATGATGCAATCGCGCTGCGGCCTTGGCTCACGGCAAGCGCGGCGCTCGGGTTGCTTCTCTCGGCCGCTGGCCTGATCCTCATGGCCTCGGCGATGGCCGGATCTCCGTTCTGGCCGATCGATCAGGCTGCTGCGGCCGCGCTGCTCGGAGGGTCGGCGGTTGGCACCGCCTGGAAGGTGCGTATGGTGGCGCTCGTCATCGCCGGCGGTGCAGCCCTGCTGGCGCGAGGCAGAGCATCATGGCTGGCTATGGCCATGATTGCGGCAGCCGCGGCATTGGCGACACTCGCGTGGAACGGGCATGGTGCCGCGAGCGAGGGAAGCACGGGATGGCTTCACCTCACTGCGGACATCCTCCATCTCCTTGCTGCCGGTCTGTGGGTCGGGGCGCTGTTCGGATTGCTTCTCCTGATGGCGCGGCGCGCCGAGGAGATCGATGCTGCGCACCTTCGGCTGACCCATCGCGCCCTGCACGGGTTTGGCTCCGTTGGTACGCTCGTTGTTGTTACCCTGGTGGTAACTGGTTTGATCAATAGTTGGCTGCTCGTCGGGCCGACCAATTTTATGGCTCTGGGAACGACACTTTACGGCCTGTTGCTGCTCGCCAAGCTAGCCCTGTTCGCCGGGATGCTGGGGCTCGCTTCCCTCAATCGGTTTCGCCTCACGCCGGCCTTTGAGCGCTCGATTGCCATGAACGACCATCGCGGGGCGCTTAGGGCGCTGCGGGTCAGCCTCGCGATCGAGACAGCCTGCGTGATCGGCATTCTGGCGCTCGTGGCATGGCTAGGCACCCTCGCGCCACCCGCGTCGGGCATGTAAACGCTATGGACCATCCGCCCACACAAGCGCCGCCCAGGCCTTCCACCTTCTTTTACCCACTTGCGCGGCTTAACCCTCGCCTCCCAAGATACCCCCCGCTTGGACTGAGCTTACGTGTCCGACGCCCTAAGTCGCCCACAGGTGCTTGCGGGACTGTCGCCTCGCGCTGCAAAGCTGAGTGTACGAGAGGATTGGTCCGGGATGGTCATTACGTTGAGTGCGCGGGACAAAAAGCATGCCTGTCGCGAGGCAAGCTCTTGATGATCCTTCATCCAAATGTTGGATTTTGAATGAACAAGCCGCGTTGACTGAGGGAACAAGGAGCGGCGATGGCCATGAACGAAAGATTGCATTTCTGGGCACCGCGAATGCTGAGTGCCCTTCGGATCGTTGCCGGTCTCGTCTTCCTTGAGCACGGGACGCAGAAGTTCCTGTCCTTCCCGCTTGGCCAAGCGGCAGGTAGTGGCTTTGCATTCGACAACCCTGGGGCATACGCGGGCTTGGTCGAGCTGGCGGCCGGGCTTCTGATCGCGCTGGGCCTGTTCACCCGTCCAGCGGCTTTCCTGGCTTCCGGCACGATGGCCGTCGCCTACTGGATCGCGCACGCGCCGCAGAACGCATTCCCGGTCAACAACGGGGGCGATGCAGCGATCCTCTACTGCTTCGTGTTCCTCTATCTCGTGTTCGCGGGGCCAGGACCTTGGAGCCTGGACGCTTCCCGCCAGCGTCGCGGGGAAGGGGCATGATGGTCGCCGGGCGGATGCCTGCACTGTTCATCGGCCACGGTAGCCCGATGAACACGCTGGAGCGGAACGGCTTCACCGACGCCTGGAAGTCGCTCGGGCGAACACTGCCCCGTCCCCGTGCACTGCTGGTCGTCTCGGCCCATTGGTATTTCGGTGCGACCGCGGTAACGGCCATGCCGAGACCTCGCACGATCCACGACTTCTACGGCTTCCCGCAGGCGCTGTTCGACTTCGACTATCCCGCACCCGGCGCGCCAGACGTTGCGCAGGAAATCGCGGAAGTGGTGAAACCGGAATGGGTTGGTCTCGACCGCGACCAGTGGGGTCTGGATCACGGCACCTGGTCCGTGCTCGCGCACCTCTACCCGCAAGCCGACGTGCCCGTGGTGCAACTCTCGATCAACGCGCTGCGCCCGCTCGAATACCATGTGGCCCTCGCCGCGCGGCTCGCCGCGTTGCGCGACAGCGGCGTGGCGATCCTCGCCAGCGGCAACGTCGTCCATAACCTACGAGAAATCCAGTGGGATCAGCCTAACACAGCATTCGATTGGGCAGAGCGGTTCGACGACGCCGTGGTAGCGCAGCTCGCCGACACACCGGGCGACATATTGAAGGTGCGTGAGCATCCTGATTACGCGCGCGCCGTGCCCACGCCCGACCACTTCGTTCCGCTTCTCTACCTGGCAGGGTTGGCGGCTGCGGAGGATACCCGGCCGGAGCCGATCGTGCGCGGCTATTCGATGGGCTCGATCTCCATGACCTGCCACGCGCTAGGTGTGAACCTGCCGGTCGACACGGAAGCGGAAGACGCCGCGACGCTGCCGCGCGACGTTCCCGCCGACCAGACAAACATCTGATCCGGTCGGTTAAGCGTTGTCAGCTCAGCCGGCCAAGGCCAGCACGCGGGTAGGCACGACTGAACAGAGAAAGGAAATATTTATGAAGCTTGTAATGGCAGCGGCGGCGTCACTCTCCCTAGTTCCGCTAGCGGGTTGCGCGACGATGAAAGCTACCCCCGAACAGCGGGCGAGCTGCGAGCGCATGGAGCAAACCATGGGCATCAACACGACGCATGATCACGGTGAGATGAAGGGCCAAGGCATCAACTCGATGAATCTCAGCCACCGGCGCTGCCAACAAATACTCGCTCAGCCCCAATAAGTCATCGCGGCTTTGCCTGCCGGTTTGGTATTCAGATGCTGAAGGGATGAGACTCGCGGAGTGCTGCCAATTGCGATGATCTGCTTCGAAGAAAGCAACGATCGAATCCGACACCGCACAAGCGCGCCCGGCCGACAGCCTATCAATCACGGAGAACGCCATGAGCTTACAACAGGCCCTTTTCACGATCGGTATGGTGGTCAGCAGCGCGACTCTCGCCCTTACGCAAACCGGCTGCTCGCGCACCGGATCGCCGACCAGCGGAACCGTCTTCACTGCCGACGAGGAGGGGAAGGCGATCAGCGTCGTGAACCCGGAGACAGGCCAGGTTGAAACGACGGGCATCGGCATCTCGCCTCACAATGTGCAGGCATCGAGCGATGGGCGCACCCTTTTCGCGGTCGGGTCGCCAATGGTTGCGGGCCAAGCAATGGGCGACGGCATGGCTGGTCGGGGGCGGCTTCTCGTCTTTGATGCAACCAGAGTGTCCCGCGGGCCGACCGCCGATATTGAGGTCGGCCGAGAGCCGACACATGTCATCGTCGATTCGCAGGGCGCGCGTGCGTTTGTTCCAAATGCAGGAGACAACGCCATCTCGGTAGTCGATCTGCAAAAACGGCAGGTGATCAAGAGCATCGCGGTCGGAAAAGCGCCGCATGGCTTGCGCATGAGTCCAGATGGACAGATGATCTACGTCGCCAACACGGACGACGGGACCGTCTCCGTCGTGAGCGTCAGCGGTCTGGCAGAGGTCGCGCGCATTCCAGTCGGCAAAGGGCCCGTGCAGGTCGGCTTCACTCCCGATGGCAAACGCAACTACGTATCATTGCGGGATGAGAACAGCACCGCGGTCATCGACACTGCAAGCCGGCGGGTGATCGCCAAGATTCCGGTGGGACCGGGACCTATCCAGGTCTTCGCCGCGCCTAATGGCCGGGAAGTCTATGTCGCTAACCAAGGAACGGAGGCGGCTCCCGGAAACACCATGTCCATTATCGACACCGCGAATCAGAAGGTCACCTCTGAGGTCGTCACCGGGGCAGGCGCTCACGGCGTCGTAGTCAGCGGCAGCGGCGATAGGGTTTTTGTCACGAACGTCTTCGCCAACACCGTTTCGGTGATCGACCCCGTGAACCGGAAGGTTCTGCGCAATATTACTGTAGGAGCTGGTCCTGGCGGGGTCACCTACGCGGCTACGAAGTGATGGACTCATTCTCATGAGCACTCCGCCTCCAGAGGGACCTCTTCCTTATAAATGCACCCCTGTATTCGACGAGAACACGCTTCCGGCCACGCTTCGAAAGGAGCATCGCACCAAGCCTGGGGTGTGGGGCGTCATTCGAGTGCTCGACGGTCGGTTGCGCTATCAGGTGCTCGACCCGGCTTCGGAAACGATACTCGATCCTGATTGTCCTGGCCTGGTGCTCCCGGACCAACCACATTTTGTCGAGCCGCTCGGACCGATGCGAATGCAGGTCGAGTTCTATGACCGGATGCCCGTACACGCCGCCGGTTAACGGCGTAAAAGCTAGCCTGTTGGTGTTTTCAGAGACGGACGAACGAGGATAGCAATTCATGGCCGATGGCAAAAGCAGTGAAGCCGGCAGCGGCCAGGGTGGTGGCGGCGTCGTTCTGATCACGGGCGCGAGCGGCTTCATCGCGGCCGCGTTGATCGCCAAGCTTAGCGAGCGCTATAGGGTCGTCGGCCTCGATCGCGCTGGTCCTCCCGATCCGCCGCCGCCCGCCGCAGCAGTCGACTTCGATCTCGGCTCTGACGAGGCAGTGCGCGCTGCACTTGATGAGGTTCGTGCCCGCTATGGCAACCGCATCGCCTCGGTGATCCATCTCGCCGCCTATTACGATATTACGGGCGATGCCAATCCGCTTTATGACAAGGTCACCGTGCAGGGCACCCGCCGGCTGATTGACGGGCTACAATCGTTTGAGGTCGAGCAATTCATCTTCGCCAGCACGATGCTGGTTCATAAGCCGACTTCCACACCCGACGAGCGCATCAACGAGGACTCTCCGATCGGTGCGTCCTGGGCGTACCCGCAGTCAAAGGTCGATGGCGAGGCGTTGCTGCATGAGCAGCACGGGAACATCCCGGTCGTCTACATGCGCGCCGCCGGAGTTTACGACGACGACGGACGCTCGGCGTTTCTCGCGCAGCAGATATCGCAGATTTACGAGCACCGCCTGATCTCGCACTTTTATCCCGGCATGCTGTGTGCGGCACAGTCATCGGTGCACCGCAACGATTTGGCCGATGCCGTGCTGCGTCTCGTCGATCGGCGGCACGAACTTCCGACGGAGCTGCCACTGCTCATCGGCGAGCCCGACGCGCCCGGCTATGCCGAGATCCAGGACATCGTCGGCGAGGCGCTCCACGGCGAGGGCTGGAAGACGATCCGGATTCCGCAGCCGCTCGCGAAGGCCGGGATTATCCTGCAGAACGAAGCGCTCGGCAGTGACGACTTCATCCAGCCCTGGATGATCGACAGCAGCAACGACCACTATATCCTTGATATCTCCCGAGCGCGTTCGCTGCTCGGATGGGAGCCGAAACACAGTCTCCGCGACACACTGCCCGCGATCGTTGCCGCGTTGAAGCGCCATCCGCGGGCCTGGTATCGGAACAACAAGCTCAACGAGAACCTGGTTGCCTGGCACGATAAGCCAGAGGCCGAACCTGTAGCGCCGAGCCATCAACCTGCGGCGGCAGGCGCCGGGATGGCCGGTATGGATCACGGGGCTGTGGACCATAGTAGCATGGACCATGCAGCCATGGGGCACGGCCCTGGCGCGGCGGACATGGCGATGTCCGGCCACGGTGCACACGGCGATCACATGGCCATAATGGACCGGGACGAGCGCCGTGCGCGCTGGGCTCTTTACGCGAACATCGGTCTTGGGCTGTGGCTCGCCTCCAGCCCGCTCATATACGACTCCGTGACCACGCAGAGCGTCGGCGAGGCCGCGCGCTTCGTAACGATTGATCGCGGGTTGCCGTCGATTGAGTGGCGGGCGAACGCGCTGGCCATTAGCGATGTCGTCAGCGGCCTCGCCATCGCGCTGTTCGGTGCGCTGTCGCTGTCGGCCAGGACCAAGACCTGGGCGCAATGGGCGGTGGCGTTCGTCGGCATTTGGCTGTTCTTCGCCCCGCTAATCTTCTGGAGCCCGAGCGCTGCTCAGTACAACAACAACCTGCTCATCGGCTCGGCCGTGATTGCCCTGTCGGTGCTCGTGCCGATGATGCCGGGCATGAGCATGGCGGGCATGATGGACCCCAAGAACATCCCGCCTGGCTGGACCTATTCGCCGTCCACTGACGCGCAGCGGCTGCCGATCGTCGCCATGGGCCTGATCGGCCTTCTCACCTCGCGCATCCTGACCGCTTACCAGCTCGGGCACATCGATACAGCCTGGGAGCCGTTCTTCGTCGGATCGCTGACTGACCCGCGTAACGGGACGGAGGAGATCATCACTTCCGACATGTCGAAGGCGTGGCCGATCGCCGACGGCGGTCTCGGCACCATCAGCTACGTGCTCGAGATCCTGATGGCAGTGATGGGAACCCGCGATCGCTGGCGCACCATGCCGTGGATGGTGACCTTCTTCGGCATTCTGGTCATCCCGCTCGGCGTCGTCAGCATCTACTTCATCATCAGCCAGCCGATCGTCATCGGCACGTGGAGCACGCTGGCGCTGATCGCCGCGCTCGCCATGCTGATCATGATCCCGTTCGCGCTCGACGAGGTGATTGCGATGGGTCAGTTCCTTCTCTGGGCGCGCCGGCAAGGCAAACCGCTGATCCGCACCTTCTTCCAAGGCGACGCGATCGCGGCCGGCGGAGAGGACACCTCGGACGCGATGGCCTCGCCAAGCACCTTCTGGGCGGACGCGAAGAAGGGTCTGACCCTGCCATGGACGCTGACTGCGAGCATCGTCATCGGCGTCCTGCTGATGCTCACCCGGGTATTGTTCGGCACGGAAGGCGGGATGGCGAACAGCGATCACGTTGTGGGTGCGCTGGTCATCACGGTCGCGATCATCGCCACAGCGGAGGTTGCCCGCGTGCTGCGGCTGATCAATGTCGCGTTCGGAGCCTGGCTCGTGGCCGCGCCTTTCCTCCTGGACGGCGTTGGTCACCTTGGTGCCGTGGCCTCGGTCGTAGCGGGCATTGCGCTCGTCGGCCTCAGCTTTCCAAGGGGGAAGCGCAGCGCCGAGCATTATGCAGGCTGGGACAAGTACGTGATCTGAAAGTATCCTCGATCACTGCTGGCTCCATTGCGGACCTTGATCGCGCATCGCACCGTCTCGCGTGCCTTCGTCGCCGCTTTCTTGCGTCGTTCAATCGGGACCGGTTCACGGTCACGATCTGTCGCCGGCGACGATCGCCCGTTGACGCGGCGATGTTCATCATCGGCTGCCTTGGTGATCGCGCCCTCCGCCCAATACTGCTAATGAGAGCTGTTCGCATAGTGCGCGACGAGTAAAGCTTGGAGACGATCACCCATATGCCGTCACTTCGGGTCGCGCTGATTAAGCCTGCACTCGCGCTGGTCGCGTCGCTTATGCTGCTGTTGATTCCCGCTGCGGCGACGGCCGATCCCGGCGACGTGCAAACCGCTTGGCGTCTGCTCGATTATATGGCGGTCGATTATGGCGGTGCGGTCGCCAACGGCGCGGTCACAAGTGCGTCCGAATACGCGGAGATGACGGAGTTCGCCGCAGGCGTGTCCACCCGCCTGCGCGCGCTCCCTGCGACACCTGAGCGGCAATCCCTGATCCAACGGGCTTCGCAGCTCCAAGGCGTGATTGCCCGCAAGGGCTCGGCCCAACAGGTCGCGGCGCTCGCCTACGGGCTCGCCGCCGATCTGCTCAAGGCCTATCCGGTTCCGCTCGCCCCGGACAAGACACCGGACATCTCCACAGCAGGAGCGGTTTTTCGACAATCCTGCGCGTCCTGCCACGGCATGACAGGCAACGGGCACGGTCCCGACGCCGCCAAGCTCGACCCGCCACCGATCGCCTTTACTGATGCCGAGCGAGCGCGCCAGCGCAGCGTGTTCGCGCTCTATCAGGTGATAAGCCAAGGCATCGACGGAACCGCGATGCAGAGCTTCGTCGATCTGTCTAGCGATCAGCGCTGGGCGCTCGCGTTCCGCTCCGGCAGCTTCGCCTCCACCGACGCACAAGCGGTCGAGGGTGAGCGGCTGTGGAAGTCGGACGCGAGCTTGCGGGCACGAATTCCCGACCTGAAAAC
>NZ_LSJO01000094.1:0-6836 GCF_001556735.1 Sphingomonas sp. CCH9-F2
ACGACGATCTCGCCCTTCGGCGGCGCTTCGGCGTAGCGCGCGGCGAGCGACGAGAGCGTGCCGGTGACGGCTTCCTCGAACTTCTTGGTGATCTCGCGCGTGACCGCCGCCTCGCGGTCGCCCAGCCCGGCGGCGAGCGCGGCGAGGCAGGCGGCGAGGCGCGGACCCGATTCGTAGAAGACCAGGGTGGCGCGGATCGCCGCGACCTCCGCGATCGTCTCCGCGCGCGCCTGTTCCTTCGACGGCAGGAAGCCCATGAACAGGAAACGGTCGGTCGGCAGCCCGGCCAGCGTCAGCGCGGCGACCGCGGCGCACGGGCCGGGGATCGTCACCACCGCATGGCCAGCCGCGCGCGCCTCGCGCACCAGCTTGAAACCGGGATCGGAGATCAGCGGCGTGCCCGCGTCGCTGACCAGCGCCACCGCCTCGGTGCCCATGCGCGCGATCAGTTGCGGGCGGACGTGCGCGGCATTGTGATCGTGATAGGGGGTCATCGGCCGCTTGACCCCGATATGGCGGAGCAGCCCGGCAGTCACGCGCGTGTCTTCCACCGCGATCACAGCGGCTTGGCTCAAGACCTCGGCCGCACGCGGTGACAGATCACCGAGATTGCCGATCGGGGTGGCGACGATATACAGCCCAGGCGTCAACGAGTTCACGAGGGGTGTCATGGCAGAGGCGATCACCTGGCCGCAACGGTCCAGAGCACTTTCGCGATTCGTCGCGTTCATGGGCGCGATACTGCTTTCCGCCTGTTCCACGGTCGTGCCCCGCGCGCCGATGGAGCCGGGGCGGCCGCAGACCGGCGCGCAGGCGCCGCGGCCGACCAACCCCGAAGTGGTGCAGGGCCTGCCGCAGGATGTCGCGCGCAACCGCGTGGCGTTGCTGGTCCCGCTGTCGGGCGGCAATGCCGGGGTGGGCAAGAGCCTGGCCAATGCGACGCAGCTGGCGCTGCTCGACACCCGCAACCAGCAGGTGCGCATCACCAATTACGACACCGCGCCCGGCGCGGCGCAGGCGGCACGGCGCGCGATCGCGGACGGTGCGCAACTGATCCTGGGGCCGCTGCTCGCCGATGACGTGCGCGCGGTGGCGCCGATCGCGCGCGCCGCCGGGGTGCCGGTATTGTCCTTCTCCAACGACGTCAGCGTCGCCGGCAATGGTGCCTACCTGCTGGGCTACGCCCCGGCACAGGCGATCGAGCGTGTCGTCGCTTATGCCAGCGGCAAGGGGATCAGCAATTTCGGCGGGCTGGTGCCCAATGCGCTGTACGGCAGCCGGGCGTCGACCGCGTTCCTGCGCGCGGTGGAGGATGCCGGCGGGCGCGTCGTCTCGCTCCAGACCTATGACCGCGGCGCGGTGGGCGCGGCGGTGCAGCGCATGGCCAAGGACGCGCCGTTCGGTGCGGTGCTGATCGCGGACAGCGTGCCCGCGGCGAGCGCGGCGGTGCCGCTGCTGCGCCGCGCCAGCCCGTCGACGCAGGTGCTGGGCACCGAATTGTGGAATTCGGACAATAACGTCGCGTCGGCCAGCGCGCTGAACGGCGCGTGGTTCGCCAGCGTGCCCGACAATCTGTACCGCCAATATGCGCGCAATTACCGCGCGCGGTTCGGCACCGCGCCGTACCGGCTGTCGAGCCTGGGGTATGACTCGGTGCTGCTGGTGGTGCGGATCGCGCGCGACTGGCGCGCGGGCACGCCCTTCCCCGAGGCGCGGCTGCGCGATTCGGACGGGTTCGCCGGGATCGACGGCGCGTTCCGCTTCGGCCGCGACGGCGTGGCCGAGCGCGCGCTGGAGGTGAAGGAAATCCGCGGCGGGGCGACCGTGACGGTATCGGCGGCGCCGACCGGATTCGGGAAGTAACGGGGCGGAGCGGGGTCACGCGAAGACGTGAAGAGGGTTTTTGCGCAGAGGCGCAGAGAGAGGGCGATCAGGGCGCGGTAGCGCGCCTTTCCATGCCGTTTGCGTGACGGGTGTGATCGCCTGCGGCGCGATCCTCTCCGCGTCTCTGCGTCTCAGGGCGAGCAAATCTCCTTTGGCCGCTCAGACGGTGAGGCGGAAGCGGAAGACACGGCTGGGGCCATCTTCGGGGACGACGTAGAGGTCGCGGCCGTCGATCGCCATGCCTTCGCCCGTGTACGGCCCGCCGCGGCCGAACGGGCGGATTGGGCCGATCGCGCCGGCGCGCAGCGTGCGCCGGACCGTCATCGTCGGCCAGTCGAGCCAGTCGACCGTGCCGCTCCACCAATTGGTGTTGCCCCCGGCGACCAGGTGGCCGCCCTCGAACTTCATGTCCTGATAATGGGTGCGCGACGGGTTGGGGACGGCGCGCAGGTGGCGCGGATCGTCGGGATCAATGACGTAGAGCAGCCGGCTGTCCCAATTACCTGCGACCAGCCGGCCGGGGGCGGCGGCGATGCAGCCGATATGGTCGGCGACGCGGATGCGGCGGCGGACGTGGAGCGTCCCGGCATCGATCTCCAACAGCACGGACGAACTGTCCGGGCGCATTTCCGCGACCGGAACCCACAGCGAGTCCCCGCTGCGCGAGATGCCGCCGGGGTGGTAGCGCACGCCGTCGGTCAGCTCGATCCGGCGCAGGAATCGCCCGGTCGCGCGATCGAATTCATGCAGATAGCCGCGGCGGCTGCGCCGGTCGACCGAGGTGACCCACAGCCGCGGGCCGTCGATCTCCAGTCCCTGGACATGGAACAGCTCGCCATCCAGCGGCAGCGTGCCGATCAGCCGCGTCCCCTCGATCGCGTCGTCCGGGCGGGCGGGTGCGCGCGCCGCCGAGAGTGCGGCGAACACGACCAGCAGCGCGAGTAGGCCGGGGCGGCGGGGCGTTCGAGGTGAGCGGGACTGGCGGAACATGCGCGAACGGCTCCATCACCGTTGGTGTCGCCGCGCGCCTGACACGGGGATATGTCAGCACGATGGGATTTGCGTTTCGGTTTGATGAGAGCGGGCTGTTTGATGAGAGCGGCGGTTGACCGCGCCGCGCCGCATCGCTACCCGGCGCCGCGACATCGCTGAACCACTCGCGCGCCGAGTCCTGTCGAAGGGCGCGCGGGTTCGCCCGGCAGGCGGAGACCTGTATCCATGGCCAACGTAGCAGTCATCGGCGCGCAATGGGGCGACGAAGGCAAGGGCAAGATCGTCGACTGGCTGGCCGAGCGCGCCGACATGGTCGTGCGCTTCCAGGGCGGGCACAACGCCGGCCACACGCTGGTGGTGGGCGAGAACGTCTATAAGCTGTCGCTGCTGCCCTCGGGGATCGTGCGCGGCACGCCGTCGGTGATCGGCAACGGCGTGGTGCTGGACCCGTGGGCGCTCAAGGCGGAGATCGAGCGGCTGGCGGCGCAGGGCGTCGTCGCGACGCCCGAGACGCTGCGCATCGCGGACAATTGCGCGCTGATCCTGCCGTTCCACCGCGACCTGGACGGGCTGCGCGAGGATGCGTCGGGCGCGGGGAAGATCGGGACGACACGGCGCGGGATCGGCCCGGCGTATGAGGATAAGGTCGGCCGGCGCGCGATCCGCGTGTGCGACCTGGCGCATCTGGGCGATCTGGGGCCGCAGCTGGACCGGTTGACCGCGCATCACGACGCGCTGCGCGCCGGGTTCGGGGAGCCGCCGATCGACCGCGACGCGCTGGTCGCGGAACTGCGTGATATCGCCGGTTTCGTCCTGCCGTTCGCCAAGCCCGTCTGGCGCGACCTGAACGAGGCGAAGGAGGCCGGGCGGCGCATCCTGTTCGAGGGCGCGCAGGGCGTGTTGCTGGATATCGACCACGGCACCTATCCGTTCGTGACCAGCAGCAACACGATCGCGGGCACCGCGGCGGGCGGATCGGGGCTGGGGCCGGCGGCGGTCGGCTTCGTGCTGGGGATCGCCAAGGCCTATACCACGCGCGTCGGATCGGGGCCGTTCCCGACCGAGCTGGAGGACGACATCGGCGAGCGGCTGGGACAGCGTGGGCATGAATTCGGCACGGTCACCGGCCGCAAGCGGCGCTGCGGCTGGTTCGACGCGGTGCTGGTGCGCCAGTCGGCGGCGGTCGGCGGGATCACCGGGATCGCGCTGACCAAGATCGACGTGCTGGACGGGTTCGACGAGGTGAAGATCTGCACCGGATACCGACTGCGCGGCGAAGTGCTGGATTATTTTCCGTCGCATGCCGCCGACCAGATGGCGGTCGAGCCGGTGTACGAGATGATGGAGGGCTGGCACGAATCGACCGCGGGCGCGCGCAGCTGGGCCGACCTGCCGGCGCAGGCGATCAAATATATCCGCCGCGTCGAGGAATTGATTCGCTGCCCCGTGGCGCTGGTGTCGACCAGTCCAGAGCGCGAGGACACGATCCTGGTCCGCGATCCCTTCGCGGACTGACGCGTCTGTTCCGCGATGGATTCGCGGAACGGCCCCGCCCCGGAATGTCCGGGACGGGGCCGTTCACGGTCGGGTGACCGCAGTTACGCCTGCGGCGGGGTCGTGCCGGTCGGCGGTGCGGTGGGACCGGTGGTCCCGGTCATCGGATCCGGGCTGGCCGGGGTGCCCATCGTCGCGGAGGGATCGCCCGTAGACGGCGACATTGTATCTGGGGCCGGCGTCGCGGTGCCGTGCGGGCGGGTCGAAGGGCGCCTAGTGTCGTGCCCACGATGGTCGGGCATCGGCGTCGTACCGGTACCCGGCGCCGTCTGCATTCCGGTGGTACCGGGCTGGCCGGTCGTGGTGCCGGTGGCGGGCGGAGACATCGTCTGGGCCGATGCCGCGGCGGGAAGCAGCAGGGCCGCCGTCGCCAGAATGATCGTCGAGCGCATGATAACCTCTCCTGTGTTTTCAAGCGCTTCAACGGCTTGGGACCAGGGGATGTTCCGCGCTTCGACGGGCCGCAACGCCGCTTGGTCGCGGCGGCGGGTGGCCCCGCCCCCCGTAGAGGGGCGAGGCCGGTGCGTCACCGCGGCTTGGCGGTGGCGGTCGTCGAGATGCCGCCGGCGGTGCCGGCGCTCATGCCCGAGGAATCGGCACTGGTGCCGCCGGCGACGCCGCCGCCGGTCGCGACCGAGCCGTTCGGGGTGTTGACCGTCGCGCCAAGCGCGCCGTTGCCGCCCATCGTCGCACCGCCCGACGATGCGGAGGTCGCGCCGTTGGCGCCGCCGGTCACGCCGAGGCTGGTGCCGTTGACGGTATCGCCCACCTGCTGGCCGGTCTGGCGCGCGGTGGCGGCGGTACGGTCCGCGGTGCTGCGCGCGGCGGCGCGGGTGCGATCGGCGGCGCTGCGCGTCGCCTCACGCGTGCGTTGCGTCGTGCGGGCGGCGGTATCGCGGACCGCGCTGGTGTCGGGCGTCTGCAGCTGGCCCGTGGCGGTGCCGCCGAGCGTGCCGCCGACCTGACCCACGGTGCCGCCGACCGTGCCGCCCAAGCCGCCACCGACGCCACCCGCCAGCTGCGCCGATACGACGCCCGGGACGAACAGGGCCGCGGAGGCCAGAAGGATGGTGATACGCATATCCATTCTCCTCACAATTACGCAGGAGCAACGATGCGATCGGTGGAATCGTTCCCGAACCGGTACTATAACATCACCCGCATTGGGCACGGTGGAGCAGCGCCTGATCGGCGAGCACCAGCGCGACCATCGCCTCCACCACCGGCACGCCGCGGATGCCGACGCACGGATCGTGGCGGCCCTTGGTGGCGATATCGGCGGCCTGGCCGGTGCGGGTGATCGTTTCGACCGGGGTCAGGATCGAGCTGGTCGGCTTGAACGCGGCGCGCACGCGGATCGGCTGGCCGGTGGCGATCCCGCCCGCGATCCCGCCGGCGTGGTTGGCCAGGAAGCGCGGGCCGCCGTCGCCGGGGCGCATCGGATCGGCATTCTGTTCGCCCGACAGCGCCGCCGCGGCGAAGCCGTCGCCGATCTCCACCCCCTTCACCGCATTGATCGACATGATCGCCGAGGCCAGTTCGCTGTCGAGCTTGGCATAGAGCGGCGCGCCCCAGCCGGCGGGCACGCCGGTCGCCTCGCACGCGATCACCGCGCCCAGCGAGGAGCCGGACTTGCGCGCGGCATCGACCTTCGCCTCCCAGCGCGCGGCGGCGGCGGCATCGGGACAGAAGAACGGGTTGGCGTCGATCTGCGCATCGTCGAACGCCGCCGGGTCGACCGCATCGCCGCCGATCGCCTCCACCCAGGCGCGCACGCGCACCTGCGGCACGACCGCGCGCGCCACCGCGCCCGCCGCGACGCGCGCGGCGGTTTCGCGTGCCGACGACCGCCCGCCGCCGCGATAGTCGCGGAAGCCGTATTTGGCGTCATAGGCGTAATCGGCATGGCCGGGCCGATAGGCGAGCGCGACGTCGGAATAATCCTTCGACCGCTGGTCGACATTCTCGATCATCAGGCTGATCGGCGTGCCGGTCGTCTTCCCGTCGAACACGCCGGACAGGATGCGCACCTGATCGGGTTCGCGGCGCTGGGTGGTGAAGCGCGACTGGCCGGGGCGGCGCTTGTCGAGCCACGGCTGGATATCCTGTTCCGACAGCGCGATCCCCGGCGGGCACCCGTCGACCACCGCGCCCAGCGCCGGCCCGTGGCTTTCCCCCCAGGTGGTAAAGCGGAAGACGCGGCCGAAGGTGTTGAAGCTCATCGCGGTGTACCGGGGGGGAAGGCGGGGGCGAACATGGCGCTCGCCATGACAGATTGCGCGCGGCTATGACAGGGGCGTGATCGCGCGGGGGAGCGGCGCCGGGGGGCGTCGCCACGCGATTCGGCGAAGGGGAATATCCGGTGGCGAAGGTGAGGACGGCGGCCCTGCTGATGGCGGGGCTGG
>NZ_LSJO01000095.1:0-14368 GCF_001556735.1 Sphingomonas sp. CCH9-F2
TTCCTGATGAGCGCGATATAAAGATATCTTTATATTTGATCCGCCAAGGCAACACGGCTAAGGCGCGCGCATGCCGATCGGTGTGCCCGCATGCCTTGGTCGGCCTCATCTGACTGGAGACAACGCCGTGGCCACCGCCCCCGTGCTCGACACCAAGGACTACGTCATCAAGGACATCGGCCTGGCCGATTTCGGCCGCGCCGAGATCGCGATCGCCGAAACGGAAATGCCCGGCCTGATGGCGCTGCGTGAGGAATTCGGCGCGTCGCAGCCGCTGAAGGGCGCGCGCATCACCGGATCGCTGCACATGACGATCCAGACCGCGGTGCTGATCGAGACGCTGGTTGCGCTGGGCGCCGACGTGCGCTGGGCCACCTGCAACATCTTTTCGACGCAGGATCACGCCGCCGCCGCCATCGCCGCCGCTGGCATTCCGGTGTTCGCGGTGAAGGGCGAGACGCTCGCCGAATATTGGGATTATGTCGGCGACATCTTCAACTGGGGGGCGGACACCGACGGGACGACCGCGAACATCATCCTCGACGACGGGGGCGATGCCACCATGTTCGCGCTGTGGGGCGCGAAGCTGGAAGCGGGGGCGACCTTCGCCGAGCCGGAGAATGACGAGGAGGTCGAGTTCCAGCGGTCGGTGAAGGCGTTCGTCGCCAAGTATCCCGGCTATCTGACCCAGACGGTAAAGAACCTGAAGGGCGTGTCGGAAGAGACCACCACCGGCGTCCATCGCCTGTACGAGATCGCGAAGAAGGGCGAGCTGCCGTTCCCGGCGATCAACGTCAACGACTCGGTCACGAAGTCGAAGTTCGACAACCTCTACGGCTGCAAGGAATCGCTGGTCGACGCGATCCGTCGCGCCACGGACGTGATGCTGGCCGGCAAGGTCGCGTGCGTCGCGGGCTTCGGCGACGTGGGCAAGGGCTCGGCGCAGTCGCTGCGTAACGGCGGCGCGCGCGTGCTGGTGACCGAGATCGACCCGATCTGCGCGCTGCAGGCGGCAATGGAGGGTTTCGAGGTCGTGACGATGGACGAGGCGGTGAAGCGCGCCGACATCTTCGTCACCGCGACCGGCAACGCCGACGTCATCACCGCCGATCACATGAAGGCGATGAAGCCGATGTCGATCGTGTGCAACATCGGCCACTTCGACAGCGAGATCCAGATCGCGGCGCTTAGCAACTACGAATGGTCGGAAGTGAAGCCGGGTACCGATCTGGTGAAGTTCCCTGACGGCAAGCAGATCATCATCCTGGCCAAGGGCCGGCTGGTGAACCTGGGCTGCGCGACGGGCCACCCGTCGTTCGTGATGTCGGCGTCGTTCACCAACCAGACGCTGGCGCAGATCGAGCTGTGGACCAAGTCCGACAGCTACAAGAACGAAGTCTACGTCCTGCCGAAGCACCTGGACGAGAAGGTCGCGGCGCTGCACCTCGAAAAGCTGGGCGTCCAGCTCTCAAAGCTGACGCCGAAGCAGGCGGGCTATATCGGCGTGCCGGTCGAAGGGCCGTTTAAGCCGGATCACTATCGGTACTGATGATGCGACGGGGCCGCGCGGACTGGCGCGGCTCCATCACATGGACGAGCCAAGAAAAAGGGCAGGGGCCAAATGGCCTCTGCCCTTTTTACGTGCGGCAAGAGCGCCCCCGCCGGGGCGCTGCGCTGGGTCAGAAGTGGACGTTCGCCCCGACCAGGAACGAGCGGCCCACCAACCCTTGGTAATAAGTGTTGAGCGCCCCGGTCCCGGCCGTGGCCGGATAGGGGATGCCGGCGTCGGTGACGTTGTCGACGTTGAAACGGAAATCCATGTTGTCGGTCGCCTTAACGATCACTGCCGAGTTCCATATCGTGTAGCTTCCCACACCCCGTACATCGCGCGTGGTTGCCGTGTCGGTGGCGTCGAATACCGACGGGCCGACATACTGAACCTGATTGAACCAGCTGACCGGACCGCTATCCAGCGTCAGGCTGGTGCTGAAACGATCGTTGGCATAGCCGATCTGGCCGTTCTGCGGGATCCACGGCGTGTCATTGCTGATCCGCTTCTGCTGGCGAATCAGATGCTGGTAGTTAACCGTGAAGTTGGCCCCGAACGGCCCGATGTTCCGCCGATAGCTTCCCTCCACCTCGATCGCCTGGAATTGCAGGCCACCCTGATTGATGTACGGTTCCTCGAGGCTGAGGACCTGCCCATAATTAGCAGAGTTTGCGTCCGTTTCGCGGTTGACGAGGCCGCAGTAGTAATTGTTCGGGAAGCTGCTGGAATCGTAGCAGCCGGTCAACACGTCGCGTGCGCTGGACGACACGATCGTATCGCGCAGGTCGATGTTGATATAGTCGGCGGAGAGCGCAAACCCCGGCAGCTGCCGCGGGGTCAGCACCCCGCCGACCGTCCACGAGTGCGCCGTCTCGTTTGTGAGGTTCCGATTGCCGATTACCGTGATCGGCACCGTGACGGAATTGATGATCGACGAGAAGTTCGCCGGCGTCACCTTGCTGCAGTTCGCCTGTCGGACGGCAGCGTTGGGGCCGCTGTTGATGTTCTGCTGATCGCATGGATCGAAGCCGCCATCGTAAGCCGGCTGGTTGGCGGCGAACAGCTCGGTCACCGCTGGCGCACGGATGGATTTCGTGTAGTTGCCACGAACCGCGAAACCGTCGATCGGCGCCCAGCGTCCGCCCGCGGTCCAAGTGAACGCGGTTCCGGCAACGGAGTTGTCGACGTAGCGCCCCGCCGCATTGACCTCCAGCTCGTGGATCAACGGGATGCTCTGCTCCGGCCCGACCAGCGGGGCGCGCAGTTCGCCGAACACCTCGTTCGTGGTGTACGATCCCGCCAGCCCGAGGATGGGGATCGAGCGACCATAAGCTTGGGTGTAGAAAGCGTCGGGCGAGAAGCGCGAATATTCGCGCCGATTTTCATAACCGATCGAGAAGGCGAGATCGCCGCCCGGCAGCTTGAACAGCGATCCGCCCAGCAGCGCCAGAATGTCGCGCTGCGACGTGACCGACTGCGTCCGCGCATTGGTGGTCACGTAATCGCGCGCCGCCTGACTAGGCGCACCGTTGCCGAACAGGTTCAGCGGGGCGCAGGTGGACGAAATGGTGCCGTTGTACTGCGGGGTGTTGGGCGGCGACGCCGGATCGTTGGGGTCCGGATTGAACGGCAGGCAGACGATGTTGCCGCTCGCATCGAAGCCGGCGTTCAGCGCGCGGCGCAGGTTGGGTTCCACCAGCGAGGGCTGCGACGACCAGCTGTTGGTGCGACCGTAATTGGCCGACACTTCCCAGTTGAACTTGCGCTCACCGATCTGGAAGTCGCCGCGGAAACCGCCAACGAAACGGTACATGTCCTGATCGAGCCTGGCGACGCCGGTGACCAGATCGGTATTGGCGCGGCCCAGATAAAAGACATCGTTGTTGGTTGCCGGCAAACCCGCTGCGACCAGGTTCTGAACGATCAGCGCCTTCGCCTGCTGGGTAAGGAACGGATTGCTGAGAGGGATGATGAAGTTGCCGTTGATGTCGAACGCGCCGGGATCCGCCTGGCTGAAGAAGGCGGTGTTGTAGACGGGCTGGCCGGCGAGATTCGTCGCCTTGTTCTTCGAGTACCAAGCCTCGCCGAAAAACCGGATGCCGTCCGTCAGGTCGTAACGGGCAAGAGCGACCGCGTTGAAGCGATCGTCATTGACCCGCAGGTTCGTCAGATCAGCGAAGTTGAGGTTGTCGCCACCCAGGAAGGTGGTCGGATCCGTCGTCGCGGTGCCGAGGTTGAACGGCGACAGGTTGCCGTTGCGATCGAACGCTACAACCTGTCCGGCGGAGTTACGGATCACCGAGGTGCCTGTCAGCCGAGCCGCGTCGCGGATGAATGCCACGCCGCCCGCGGTGCCCAGATAGGTCCGTTGGTTCTGAATCAGCACCTGATCGAAGTCCGAGGAGGTCAGCGGCGCGATGAAACCAAGCTGTTGCTCAATGATCGACCGGCGGTTGCCGATCAGGCCATCGTCGTGATTGTATTCGGCATTGACGGTGATGTTGCCACGACCGTCCCCAAAATTATGTCCGACCAGCGCCCGGATGCGTTGGTTGCCCAGGTCGCCGCGCTGGCTGATCCCTGCCTGACCGTCGACGTCGAACCCGCTGTAGTCCTGCCGCAGGATGATGTTGACCGTGCCCGCGATAGCATCGGAGCCGTATACAGGCGCGCCGCCGATCGACACGGTTTCGATCCGCTGAATCAACTTGGTCGGGATGGTGTTGAGGTCGACCTGAGTGCCGGCGCCCGCTTGGGAGAAGATGGTCGCCGGGTTCGCGCCGACGAAGCGCCGCCCGTTCACCAGCGTCAGGGTGCGTTGCGAACCGAGGTTGTAGAGATTGACGAATGCCTGGCCTACGCCAAAGCCGCTGCCCTGACCGCCAACGGCCGATCCGTCCGGGATGCCGAAGCCCGGCAGTTCGCTCAGCGCGCGGGCGATGTCGGGATAGGCGCGGTTGTTCAGCGTCGCGGCGTCGACGGTCGCGGTCGGCTGTGCATTGTCGACTGCCGGACGCGGTATGCGCGATCCGGTGACGACGATATCGCCGCCCTGGGTTTCGTCCTGTGCGGATTGCTCGGCGCGCCGCGGATCCTGCGACGTCGCGGCGGCTTCCTGAGCTGCTGCCGGCATAGCGACGAGGACCGCACCTACAAGGAGGCTGGTGCCGAGCAGTCGACGGCGAAGTGATGCGCGCATGGCGGATTTCCCTTTTTTTCTGACCCAGAAACATTGACGTGATCAACGTTCTTTCCGGTCATCTTCGAACGAGGCCGTTGTGAAGTCACCATGTCTCAGTCACAAACCGGCAACAAAACTGCCGGCGTGACAATCCGGCAACAGCCGGTGATTTGGCGTGTCCTTGCCGGGGCGGCTGTCCGCTTATAGGACGGTTGACGATGAATGTGTTGTCCCGCGCCCCCCGATGATCGTCCTCCACCCGACCACTGCCGTCCTTGCCGGCGCCGTCATCCTGGCGCTGATCGTCGGCGGGGTTGTGTTGCTGGTGGCCGGATGGCGGGCGCGGACGGAAGCGGGCGCGGCGGTGGCGGGGCGTGATGCGCTGGAGGCGTTGCTGGCGGCGGCGCCGATGCAGCCGGTGGTGGTGCGCCCCGACGGCGCGGTGGAAATGGCGCCGCGCGTCGCCGACTGGCTGGGGCTGTCGGCGACGCCCACCTATCTTCAGGAACTGGACGCGGCCGGCTGGGGTATCGAAAGTGCCGAGGCGCAGGCGCTGGTCCATGACCTGACGGCATGTCAGCGGTCGGCGCGCGGCTTCGTGCGGACCGTCCATGCGCGCGGCGGCGGGCGGACCCTGACCGCGCAGGGCGAACGGCGGGGCGATGCGGTCATCATCTGGTTCTACGATTCGACCGCGACCGAGGGCGAGATGCGGCGCCTGCGCAGCGAGTTCAACGGGCTGTCCGATGCGTTCGAGGCGCTGACCGGACTGGTCGAGGCCGCGCCGTTGCCGATGTGGTATCGCGACCACGATTTGCGGTTGGCGATGGTCAACAGCGCCTATGTCACCGCGGTGGAGGGCGGCGATGCCGCCGATGTCGTCGGCCGCGGCGTGGAACTGGTTGAGGGATCTGGGCAGGGCGGCCCGGCGGCCGGCGCGGCGGCGGCGCAGGGCGCCGGGCGGCCGCAAAGCCGCGTGCTGCCCGCGACGATCGGCGGCGCGCGCCGCTCGCTGATGATCCATGACGTGCCGCTGCCGGTCGGCGGCGTCGCGGGCTATGCGATCGATATCGAGGAGCTGGAGCAGGCGCATGCGCGTGAACGCCGGTTCGCGGATGCGCAGCGGGCGATGCTGGACCGGTTGTCGGCCGGGGTGGCGCAGTTTGCGCGCGATCGCAGTCTGGTGTTTTGCAACCAGCCGTTCCGGCGGATGTTCGCGATGCGCCGCGAGTGGCTGGCCGATCGACCCGAGTTCGACCGTGTGA
Source organism: Sphingomonas sp. CCH9-F2 (assembly GCF_001556735.1). NCBI lineage: Bacteria > Pseudomonadati > Pseudomonadota > Alphaproteobacteria > Sphingomonadales > Sphingomonadaceae > Sphingomonas > Sphingomonas sp. CCH9-F2. The sequence goes on from NZ_LSJO01000095.1 coordinate 5,996, forward strand.
TGGAACGGATGCGTGAGGCCAATCGCGTGCCCGAGGTGCGCGACTTTCCGGGTTGGAAGGCCGAGCGGCGCGGCTGGTTCGTCCAGGCGGAGGGCGCGATCGAGGAAAATTGGCATCTGCCGGGCGGCACGCATCTGCGCGTCGTGGCGCAGCAATTGCCCGACGGCGGGCTGCTGCTGATCTTCGAGGATCGTACCGAACAGGTGCAGCTGGCGAGCGCGCGCGACACGCTGCTGCGCGTGCGCACCGCGACCTTCGACAACCTGTTCGAAGCGCTGGGCGTGTTTTCCGCCGACGGCAGATTGCAGTTGTGGAACAACAGGTTCCGCGCGCTTTGGGACGTCGAGGAGGAGTTCCTGAGTGCGCATCCGCGCGTCGACGCCATTGCGGAGAAGGTGGCGCCCAAGCTCGCCAACCCGCGCCGCGCGCGGCAGATCGCGGAGCTGGTGCGCGTCGCCACCGCCGAGCGGCAGCAGCGCGCGGGGCATATCTCCTTGTCGGACGGGCGGCATTTCGAGTTTGCCGCCGTGCCTTTGCCCGACGGCAACGCACTGTTCACGATGCTGGACATCACCGACAGCCGCGCGATGGAGCAGGCGCTGCGCGATCGCAACGACGCGCTGGAGGCGGCGGACCGGGTGAAGACGCAGTTCGTCGCCAATATGAGCTACGAACTGCGCACGCCGCTGACGTCGATCAGCGGTTTTGCGGAGATGCTGCACGGTGGCTATGCCGGGGAGATGTCGTCCGACGCGATCGGTTACCTCGACGCGATCCTGGATTCGGTCGAGCGGTTGGGGCTGTTGATCGACGATGTGCTGGATCTGACGTCGACGGGGACGGGCGCACGGCCGCTGGAGAAGGGCGATATCGACGTCGGAGCGGTGGCGCGGGCTGCGGCGGACGCGGTGCGCAGCTCCGCCAAGCGCCATCACGTCGAGCTGGCGGTGGAGATTCAACGCTCTTCAGGGCTGCTTACAGGCGATGCGCGGCGTATCCGCGAGGTGGTGGAACACCTGCTGCGGCATGCATTGAGCGCGTCGCGGGCGCAGGGGCGCGTGCTGTTGCACGTGGACGGGAACGCCAAAGCGGCGCGAATCGTGGTGTCCGACGACGGTGCGGGCATGTCCCCGGAGGTTGCCGCACGCGCGTTCGACCGTTTCGCGCAGGAAGGCGTCGCCGCCGGGGGCGAGCGCGCGCTCGGCCTGGGCCTGCCGCTGGCAAAACAATTCGTCGAGGCGCATGGCGGGACTATCCAGCTGGTCAGCGAGCCGGGCGAGGGATCGCTGGTGACCGTGGAGCTGCCGCGGCGATGACCAGCGGTGAGCTGGCGCTGGCGGACGTCGCGGCGACCGAGGCGCTGGGCGCGCGGCTGGCACCGCTGCTGCGCGCGGGCGACGTCGTGACGCTGTCGGGCGGGCTGGGCGCGGGCAAGACCAGCTTCGCGCGCGGCGTGCTGGCGGCGCTGGGTCTGGAGGAGGAGGTGCCGAGTCCGACGTTCGCGATCGTCCAGCCCTATGCCCCGCCCGAGGTGCGGCTGCCGGTGCTGCACATCGACCTGTACCGGCTGGACGACCCGCGCGAGATGGACGAGCTGGGCATCGACGAGGCGCTGGCGGATTCCGCGTTGCTGGTCGAATGGCCCGAGCGTGCGGGCGCTGGCCACTGGCCGGATGCGCTGGCACTGACCCTTCATGCGACGCCGGACGGCGCGCGTCGCTTGACTTGGACGGCGCCGGCGGCATGGGAAGCGCGATGGCCATCCCGATGACCCCGCCCGATGGCGCGGCGGACTTTCTGACCCTTCACGGCTGGACCGGCGCGCGGATCGACCCGCTGGCCGGCGATGCCTCGTTCCGGCGATACTTCCGCGTCCATGACGGCGCGCGGCGCGCGATCCTGATGGATGCGCCCCCGCCGCACGAAGACCCGCGCCCGTTCGTCACGATGGCGCGCTGGCTGGCGGAGCGATCGTTCGCGGCCCCGGCGATCCTGGCGCTGGACCTGGACCGCGGGCTGGTGCTGCTGGAGGATTTCGGCGACGACCGGCTGCGCGAGGCGGCGGATGCCGACGCCGTGGCCACCGTGCCGCTGTATGAGGCGGCGGTCGACCTGCTGGTGGCGCTGCGCGCGCATCCGGCGAGCGAGCTGCGCGCCTATGACCGCGCCGAATTGCAGCGCGAGGCGGGGCTGCTGACCGAATGGTATTGCCCTGCGGTGGGCGCGGCGGCCGATGTCGCGGGCTATCGCGCGGCATGGGATGCGGTGCTGGACCGGGCGGAACCGCTGATCCCGGTCGCGGTGCTGCGTGACTATCACGCCGAGAACCTGATGCTGGTCGGGCCGGAGCGGCGCATGGGGCTGCTGGATTTCCAGGACGCGCTGGCGGGGCACCCGGCCTATGACCTGGTCAGCCTGTTGCAGGATGCGCGGCGCGACGTCGATCCCGCGCTGGAGGATCGGATGCTGGCGCGGTATCGCGCCGCGACCGGCGAGGGGGATTCGTTCATGGACGCGTATCACGTGCTGGGCGCGCAGCGGAACGCGAAGATCATCGGCATCTTCACCCGGCTGTGGAAGCGCGACGGCAAGCCGCGCTATCCGGCGCTGTGCCCGCGCGTGTGGGGTTACCTGGAGCGCGACCTGACGCATCCGGTGCTGGCGCCGGTCGCCCGCTGGTTCGACGACAATCTGCCGCCCGAATGGCGCGGCGACCCGATGGCGATCGCGACCGCACGGGGGCTGGCATGAGCCGGCCGCGCTACATCCGCCCCGATCCCGGCGCGCGCGTGCCGGCGACCGCGATGGTCATGGCCGCGGGCATCGGCAAGAGAATGCGCCCGCTGACCGCGACGCGGCCCAAGCCGCTGATCGAGGTGGCGGGTCGCACGCTGCTGGACCATGTGTTCGACCGGCTGCGCGCCGCGGGCGTCGCGCGCGCGGTGGTCAACGTCCATTACCTTGCCGACGCGCTGGAGGCGCACCTGCGCCACCGCGTCAAGGATATCGAGGTGATCGTATCCGACGAGCGCGCGGCGTTGATGGAGACCGGCGGCGGACTGGTGCAGGCGCGCGAGCTGCTGGGCGACGAGCCGTTCCTGGTCGTCAACAGCGACAATTTCTGGCTGGACGGCCCCACCGACGCGATCCGCCAGCTGGCAGCGCGGTGGAACGACGATGCGATGGACGCGCTGCTGCTGCTGGTCCCCTATGCCCGCGCGCACAACCACGGCGGGCAGGGCGATTTCCATCTGGATGCCGCCGGGCGGATCACCGGGCGGCGCAAGCCGGGGCGGGTCGCGCCGTTCGTCTATACCGGGGTGCAGATCGTGTCGCCGCGGCTGATCCGCGACTGGCCCGAGGGACCGTTTTCCACGAACCTGTTCTGGGATCGCGCGATCGCGGCGGGGCGCGCCTATGGCCTGGTGCATCAGGGTTTGTGGTCGGAGGTCAACGTGCCGGGCGCGATCGCGCGGACCGAGGCGATGCTGGCCGATGGCTGATGCGCGGGGCGGGCGGCGCTGAATGGGCGGCCCGCGCCTCTATACGATCCCGGCGCATCGCGCGTTCGCCGACGCGCTGGCCACGGGGCTGATCCGCCGGTTCGGCGGCGATCGCATGGCGCTGGCGCGCGGCATCGTGCTGGTTCCGAACAATCGCGGTGCGCTGGCGGTGAACGAGGCGTTCGTGCGCGCGAGCGGCGGCGCGCTGCTGCTGCCGCGGATCGTCGCGGTGGGGGGCGAGGATTTGGAGGCGGCGGTGGGGGCGGCGCTGGACCCCGCCGATGCGGTGCCGCCGCTGCCGCCGGCGATCGACCCGCTGCAGCGCCGCATGATCCTGGCGCGGCTGGTCGAGGAGGAACGTGCGGGCGCGGGCCGCCCGGTCGATGCGGCGGAGGCGGTGCGGCTGGCGGGCGAGCTGGCGCGCACGATGGACCAGTTGATCGTCGAGGGGATCGACCCGCGCCGGCTGGCGGAGATCGACCCGGGAGAAGGGCTGTCGGCGCATTGGGAAACCGCGCTGCGGCTGTTCCGCATCGTGCTGGACCGCTGGCCCGCCGAGCGTGCGGCGCTGGGACGGATCGACGCGGCGGAGCGGCGCGTGACGTTGCTGGAGCGGCAGGCGGAGCGCTGGCGGCAGGCGCCGCCGGCGGGCTTCGTGTGCGCCGCCGGGGTGACCGATCCGGCGCCGGCGGTGGCGCGGCTGCTGCGCACGGTCGCCGACCTGCCGCAGGGGATGGTGGTGTTCGCGGACCTGGACCTGTCGCTGCCCGAGGAGGAATGGGAGGCGCTGGGGCCGCACGCGCCCGACCCCGCCACGGGGCTGCGCCGCCGGTCGATCGAGGTGCATCCGCAATTCCACCTGAAATTGCTGCTGGAACGCATGGGCGTGGCGCGCGGCGAGGTGGTGCGCTGGACCGACGCGAGCGAGCATGACGCCACCGCGGCGCGCGGGCGCGCGATCGCCAATGCGCTGACCCCGGCGGCGTTCACCGCGAAATGGACGCAGCTGGATGCAGCGGGGCGGCGGCTGACCGGGGTGGAGGCGGCTGAACTCGCCAATCCGGCCGAAGAGGCGCAGGCGATCGCGCTGGTCCTGCGCGAGGCGCTGGAGGAACCGGGGCGGACCGCCGCGCTGGTCACCCCCGATCGTGCGCGGGCACGGCGCGTGGCGGCGCATTGCCGGCGCTGGGACATCACGGTGGACGACAGCGCGGGGCATCCGCTCGCGATCCTGCCGCCGGGCACGCTGCTGACCGCGATCGCGGAGGCGGCGGCGCAGGATTTCGCGCCGATGGCGTTGCTGACGCTGCTGAAACATCCACTGGTACGCAGCGGGGCGGAACGGGGCGCGTGGCTGGACGCGGTGCGCCAATTGGACCGCGCGCTGCGCGGGCCGCGCCCGGCGCCGGGGCTGGACGGGATCGACCGGCACCTGCGCGACGCGCCGGAGCGCGAGCGCGCGATCCGCGCCGCGGCATTGCCGGGGTGGCAGGCGATGCGCGGGCTGCTGGAGCCGATCGCGGCGGTGTTCGGCGACGGGGCGGCGACGCTGCCGCGGCTGGTCGCGTGCCTGCGCGAGGCGGCGGACCGGCTGGCGGGGGAGGCGGCGTGGAGCGGCCCGGCCGGACGCGCCGCCGCCGACCTGCTGGCCGCGCTGGAGGAACAGGCCGCGCATGGCCCGCGCCGGGTGACGCCAGCGGGGTTCGTGCCGCTGCTGAGGCTGTTGATGGACGAGGTGGCGATCCGCGCCCGCCCGCGCGAGGGGCATCCGCGCATCGCCATCTACGGCCTGATCGAGGCGCGGCTGCAATCGGCGGACGTGATGGTGCTGTCGGGCCTGAACGAGGGGGTGTGGCCGGGCAGCCCCGCGCCCGACCCGTGGCTGGCGCCGCGCATCCGCGCCGAACTGGGCCTGCCGGGGCTGGAGCGCGGGATCGGCGTCGCCGCACATGATTTCGCGCAGGGACTGGGCGCGCCGCGCGTCGTGCTGACGCGCAGCCGCCGCGACGCGCGCTCGCCCGCGCTCGCCTCGCGCTTCTGGTTGCGGCTGGAGGCGATGGCGGGTGACCGCTTTCCGCGTGCGACGGCGCTGGAGGGGTGGACGCGCGCGCTCGACCGCGCGGGGACGCCCGTGCCGGCGGCGCGCCCGGCGCCGCTGCCGCCCGCCGCGCTGCGCCCCGACGTCATATCGGTGACCGAGGTGGACCGGCTGAAGGCCGATCCGTTTGCCTTCTACGCGCGGCGCATCCTGAAGCTGATGCCGCTCGACGCGGTGGATGCCGATCCCAGCGCGGCGTGGCGCGGCACTGCCGTCCATGCGGTGCTGGAGGCATGGGCGCGCGACGATGCGTGCGATCCCGACCGGCTGCTGCCGCGCGCGGTCGCGCTGCTCGACGATCCGGCCGCGCACCCGCTGCTGCGCGCGCTGTGGCAGCCGCGGCTGATCGCGGCGTTCGAATGGATCGCCGGCCGCACGCTGGAGGATCGCGCGGCGGGTCGCGAGGTGCTGGCGGTGGAGGGGCGCGGCGAGTCGGTGGTGGCGGGCATCCGCCTGAACGGGCGGTTCGACCGGATCGACCGGATGCCCGACGGAGGCCTCGGCATCGTCGATTACAAGACCGGCAAGGCGCCGTCGGTCGCGGCGGTCAGGGGCGGGTTCAACCTGCAGCTGGGGCTGCTGGGCGCGATCGCCGAGGCGGGCGGTTTCGACGGGGTGCGCGGCACCGCGACCGCGTTCGAATATTGGTCGCTGGCGAAGAAGGGCGACACGTTCGGCGCGGTCTCCAGCCCCGCCGATCCGGCGGGCAAGGGCGGGCGGATCGTCACCGACGATTTCGTGCGCGCCGCGCGCGACAGCTTCGCGGAGGCGGCCGCGCGCTGGCTGACCGGGGAGGAGCCGTTCGTCGCCAAGCTGCACCCCGAATTCGCGCCTTATGCGGAATATGACCAGCTGATGCGCCGCGACGAATGGTACGGGCGCGACCGATGAGCGCGGGGAACACGATCCGCCCGCTGCCAGTGCTGAAGGGCGAGCAGCTGCGCGCCAGCCGGCCGGAGGCGCATGTGTGGCTGTCCGCGTCCGCCGGAACGGGCAAGACGCAGGTGCTGGCGGCGCGGGTGTTCCGCCTGCTGCTGCGCGGGGTGGAGCCGGCGGCGATCCTGTGCCTGACCTTCACCAAGGCGGGTGCGGCGGAGATGGCGGCGCGCGTCAACCGCCAGCTGGCGGCATGGGTGCGGATGGCCGACACCGATCTGGGTGCGGACCTGATCGCGCTGGGCGAGCGGCCGACCCCCGCGCTGGTGGCGCGCGCACGCACGCTGTTCGCCAAGGTGCTGGACGCGCCGGGCGGCGGCCTGCGCATCCAGACGATCCACGGTTTCTGCCAGAGCCTGCTGGCGGCCTTTCCGATCGAGGCGGGGCTGGTCCCCGGTTTCCGCCCGATCGAACCGCGCGAGGAGGCGCTGCTGCGGCGGCAGGCGCTGTCGGACCTGCTGATCGAGGCCGAGCGCGAGGGGCGGCATGCGCCGGTCGAGACGATCGGGAGGCTGAGCCTGCGGCTGGGGGAACAGGGCGCCGAGCAGTTCCTCGCGGAATGTTCGCGCGCCGGCGTGGCACTGGAAGCGTTGCCGGCCGGGATCGCGCCGTTCATCCGCCGCGCGCTCGACCTGCCGGCGGGTGATATCGAGGCGGCGGTCGCGGCGGGATGCGCCGCGCTGGACGATGACGCGATCGGGCGGATCGGGGCGGCGAACCGCGCCTGGGGCACCGCGACCGGCGGCGGCTTCGCCGACACGATTGCGCGCTGGCTGACGGCAGACGAAGGCGCGCGCGTCGCGATGCTGGCGGACCTGATGAACGTCGTGCGCACCGGCAAGGGCGATCCGCGCAAGGCATCGGCCAAGCTGATCGCCGCCGAGCCGGATTACGAGGCGCTGGCCGCGCAACTGGGCGAGGAATGCGCCGAACTGCTGTCGCTGCGCGTGCGCGCCGCCTATGCCGACCTGCTGGGCGCCGCGCTGGAGGTCGGGCGCGACTATGCGCGCGGATACGAGGCGGCGAAGCGGCGCGCGGGGGCGGTCGATTTCGACGATCTGATCGGCGCGGCGGTGGCGCTGTTGCAGCAGGAGGGGATCGGTGAATGGATCCGCTACAAGCTGGACCAGGTCACCGAACATGTTCTGGTCGATGAGGCGCAGGACACCAATGTCGCGCAATGGACGATCATCCGCGCGCTGGTGGACGAATATTTCGTCGGGCGCGGCGTCTATGCCCCGTCGGTGCGCACGCTGTTCACGGTCGGCGACCTGAAACAGGCGATCTTCGGCTTCCAGGGCACCGATCCGTTGTTCTTCCAGGCCGCCGAACGCTATTTCGCGGACAAGGCGCAGGAGGTCGCGGGCGACGAGCTGATGCCCGAGGACGAGCGCGGGCTGCCGTTCGACCGGCTGTCGCTGACCGATTCGTTCCGCTCCACCGCGCCGGTGCTGGAATTCGTCGACGCTGCGATCGACACGGTCGGCGCGGCGGGGCTGGGCGCGGCCGATGCCATCCCGCCGCACGCCAGCCGCGTCGCGGGGCCGGGCGAGGTGGCGCTGTGGCCGGTGATCGCGGCGGGCGCGGGCGAGGCGGAGGATGCCGGCGAGGAAGGCTGGATCGACGATGCGGTGCGCGACAATGCCGCGCGGATCGCGAAGACCGTCCGCCGCTGGCTGGACGACGGACTGATCCTGGAAAGCAAGGGCCGCGCGCTGCGCCCCGAGGACGTCATGATCCTGGTGAAACGGCGCGGCGAGCTGGCGCAGCTGCTGGTCGCGCGCCTGTATGCCGAGGGCGTGCCGGTGGCGGGGGTCGACCGGCTGCGGCTGTCGG
>NZ_LSJO01000096.1:0-4702 GCF_001556735.1 Sphingomonas sp. CCH9-F2
GGCCGTTCTGCCTGCTGCTGGCGTGGATCGGCATGGTGCTGGGCGACAAGTGGAACAGCGACCCGCGGCTGAAGGCGTTCTTCCACCGCGCCGATGCCGCGATCGGCGTGGTGCTGGTCGCCGCGATCGCCTTCTACATCTGGCATCGCGTGCGCGGGTTGAAGAAGCACGGCTGACCCGGCGGTCGGCCGCCCCGTATTCCCTCCCCTCAACCGGCGAACCCCCGCCGCGCCGCCAGCGCGCGTAGCTGGTCGTCGCGCCCCGGTGCCAGCTGCGCCACGCGCCGCTCATAGGCCTCCACCACCGCCACACCCGCGCGCTCGGGCGATCCGGCGTCGAACGGCGGCATCGGGTCATATTCCAGTGCCAGCTGCACCATGCGCGCATGCGCTTCCCCGCGAATCAGCGCGGTCAGCCGCAACGCGAAGTCAATGCCCGCGGTGACGCCCCCTCCGGTCAGGCGGTTGCGATCGATCACCACGCGCTCGGCCACCGGCTCGGCACCGAAAAGCGGCAGCATGTGCCGCTGCGCCCAATGGCATCCCGCCTTGTACCCGCGCAGCAGCCCCGCCGCGCCGAGCACCAGCGATCCGGTGCACACGCTGGTGACCCAGCGCGCGTCCGCCCCCACCCGCGCGACCCATTCGATCGTCGCATCGTCGGCGATCGCGCGATGCGTGCCGAACCCGCCGGGCACGCACAATATGTCGGCGGCGGGCACGTCGGCAAAGGTCGCGGTCGGCACGATCGAAAAGCCCGCGTCGGTCGGCACCGGCTCCAGCGTCGCCGCGACCAGATCGAGCCGCGCATTGCCCAGCCGCGAAAGTACCTGCACCGGTCCGGTCAGGTCCAGCTGGGTCACATCGGGAAACAACAGGAAGGCGATGCGCAGCGGTTCGGCGGTCATAACGGCAGGCTCCTCTCGTCGATCGAACGGGGTGCCCAGGCGCGCGGCGGATCATCATCCTTGGCCGCGTTCCCCTGCGGTGACCCGCTGAAGCGCCAGTCGCGCGGCCGACCGCCACGGTAACGGCGTTCCGACCCGAAGGCTAGCGCGCCGCCCGATCAGGGAACGTCATTCTCCGCCTTGGCCGCAGCGCGGCGCTCGCGCTTCCAGCGGGTGGCATTCTGCACGACGCACCCCGTGGCGCTCGCCGCGCCGACGGTGGAGCAGGTGCCGACGCCGACATTGCCGACGGTCTGGTTCGCGGCTTCCTTCGCGGCCCAGCTCTGGTTTTCCGGCGTCACCTCGAAATTGCGCAATTCCTTGGGGATGCGGAACTGTTCCTCCGCCGGGCGGCGTACGCACACCACGATTTCGTCGCCATTGGCGTTGGTCGGGCAGCGTTCGTTGCCGTACAGCGTCAGCACGCCGTTGACCGGTGCCCCGCGCGACACGCCATCGGCCGCAGTGGTCTTTGCGATGCGCGGCGTGCCGGGGGACGGCGGCCCGCTCTGGGCCAGCGCGGCCGTGGGCAGCAGCGCGAAAAGCAGGAAAACGGCCGGACGGCGCATCGGGTCAGATCCTCTTGGCGGTGGCGATGGCGATACGGCATCCCAGCCGGATCGCGGCGGACATCAACGGATAGGCGGGCGCATCCTCCGCGCCGCTGGCCAGCGCGGTGTCGCGATGCTCCAGCTCCTCGGCCTGGAATTCGGCGATCGCCTCGGACAGCACCGGATCGCTGTCGCCCAGCGCGACCAGCTGCTCGGCATAATGTTTGTCGATCTCGGTCTCGACCGCCGCGGTGCAGGCCATCGCCGCTTCCGGCCCGATCGCGGCGGTCACCGCGCCCAATGCGAAGCCGGCAACGTCCCAGAAGGGTTGCAGGATCGTCGGGCGCACGCCGCGCTCGGCGATCATCCGGTCGAAGAAGGCGCGGTGGCGTTCCTCCTGAAGCGCCATCGCAGAAATCTTGCGCGCCATCGGCGACCGCTGCCCCATGATCGCCAGCTGCCCGGCATAGATGCGGGTCGCGCCATATTCACCGGCCTGATCGACGCGGATCATCGCATCGGTCGCGGCAGGGCGATCTCCGGGCTTCCACGTCATCCACGCCTCCACAGCTGTGTCGCGATCACCGCCGCACCGATCAGCGAGAGGATCGCATTCCACCCCGCCAGCGACACGCCGAACAACGCCCACTGCGCCGCATCGCACCGAACGATCGGCGCGGCCAGAAGGTCGCGCAGCGCCTGGTCGGTCGACAGACCGGTCGTCGATATCGTCTGCGTGCAGGCGGTGATGCCCTGCCACCAGTGATATTCGACCCCGGCGTGGAAGACGCCGATCAACCCGGAAACCGCGATCAGCGCCGCCGCCCCGGCCACCAGCGTCGCCTTCACCCGTGTGCCGCCGGTGACGAACGCCAGCACCGCCAGCACCAGCGCGCCATAATGCGGCCAGCGTTGCCAGTGGCACATTTCGCACGGGTACAGCCCGCCCAGCAACTGGAACGCCCATGCCCCGCCCAGCAGCGCCGCCGGGATCACCAGCGCGAGCAGCCGGGCGTTGCGCAACCCGATCGCGCGCATCGCGCCGGTCATTTCGTCCCGCCCGCTTTGTCAGCCGCCGCCTTGTCGGCCGCGGCCTTGGCCGCCATCGACTGGGTTACCGCGGCGACCTGCGTCGGACCGCCCAGCCGCGCGATCGTCTTGAGCGCATACCACAGCTGGAAATCCTTGATCCCCTGCTTCTCCAGCGCCTCCGGCGTCGCGGCGAAGCGCGGATCGTTCTTCACGTCCTCTTCCAGCACCGCATTGTCGGGGGCCTTGATCTCGTTGATCAGATGGCGGCGCAGGTCGGCCTCGCGGAACACCGGGCGGCTCTTGTAATCGGGGTCGGACAGCTGCGGCACGCGGATGTCCGGCTCGATCCCGCCCTCCTGCACGCTACGCCCCGACGGAGTATAGTAACGCGCCGTCGTCAGCCGCAGCGCGGTGCGCGGCCCCAGTTGCAGCAACGTCTGCACCGATCCCTTGCCGAACGTCCGCTCGCCCATCACCAGCGCGCGGTGGTGGTCCTGCAACGCGCCCGCCACGATCTCGCTGGCGGACGCGGTGCCCGCATCGGTCAGCACGATCACCGGCAGGCCGTGCGCATCGTCGCCCGGCTTGGCGTAGTAACGCTGCGTGTTCGCCGCCTCGCGCTCGCGCTGCGACACGATCTCGCCGCGTTCCAGGAAGGAATCCGCCACCGCGATCGCCTGGTCCAGCAGCCCGCCGCCATTGTCGCGCAGGTCGACGACATAGCCCAGCGGGCGATGCCCCAGCGACTTGTCGATCGCCATGATCGCCGCGCGCGTATCCGCCCCGGTCTGTTCGGAGAAGGTATTGATGTTGATATAACCGACGTCGCCCTTCACTTCCCATTTGACCGGGCGCTGGACGATCACCTCGCGGGTCAGCGTGACCACGATCGGCTTGTCGCGGCCCGGGCGCACCAGCGTCAGCGTCACCTTGCTGCCCGGCTTGCCCCGCATCTGGGCCGTCGCTTCGTCCAGCGTGCCGCCGTAGATCAGCTTGCCGTTGATATGGGTGATATAGTCGCCGGATTTGATCCCGGCGCGCCCCGCCGGCGTATCCTCCTGCGGCGCGACGACCTTCACCGCGCCATCCTCCATCGACACGGTCAGCCCCAGCCCGCCGTAGCTGCCCTGGGTCTGGATGCGCAGATTGTCGTAATCGGACCCGTCGACATAGCTGGAATGCGGGTCCAGTGCCGCCAGCATCCCGTCGATCGCACCCTTGATGAGCTGTTCGTCGGTAACCTTGTCGACGTAATCCGCCTTCACGCGGTTATAGACGTCCAGGAACTTGTCCATCTCGCGATAGGTGGCGGTATCGGCCGCGGCCATCGCTCCCGTGGCGACGGGGATCATGGCGATTCCCGTGACCAGCGCGGCGGCCTGGAGCAGCTTGGACTTCATGCGAACGGGTCGATCCTGCGACGAAGGGATGGGACCGCGGGATGTAGCGGAAAGACACGCGCTGTCATAGCAGCTAAGCGCCTGAACCGCGGTTGAGCGTCAGCCCACCAGCTGCGCGATATCCATCGGCACGCCCTGCCGCCGCAGCTCGACGGTCACGTGCGCGCCGTCGTTGACGGCCGCGCGCCCGATCGCCGCACCGGGCGCCACCGCCTGCCCGCGCCGCACCGCCAGTGCGCCAAGCCCCGTCAGCAACGTCGTCCAGCCATCGCCATGGTCGATGATGACCACCCCGCCATAGCTGCGGAAGGGCCGCGCGAAGACGATTCGCCCGCCCGCCGGCGCGATCACCGCCGCGCCTGGCGCGACCGCGAAGGTCAGTCCGCGCGCCTTGACGCCATTGTCCGAAAGCTCGCCCAGCCCGGTGACCAGCCGCCCGTCGACCGGCAGGCGATAGGCCGCCGGGCTGGCCGCCGCGCCGGGCGCCGCGCGCGCCACCGGCGGGCCGGGCAGCGCGATCAGATCGCCCAGCACCGCCTGTCCGCCGCCCACCGCCGCCAGCCGGTCGACCGCGTCGCGCGCCGCCTCCCCCAGCGCCAGCGCGCGCGCGTCGTCGCCCTCGTCGCGATCGGTCAGCATCGCCAGCTGCGCGCGCGCCTCCATCAGCCCCGCACGCCCGGCTTCCAGCTCGCGCGCGGCGACGCCGGCGCTCGCCCGCAACGCCCGCGCCTGCGCCAGTTCGCCGCGCAGCGCGGCGGTGCGCGCCTCGACCG
>NZ_LSJO01000097.1:0-5904 GCF_001556735.1 Sphingomonas sp. CCH9-F2
CCCCCGCCGCACCCAGCCGCGTCTCGTCGAACCATGCGCTGCCCGCCGACGGCTCCAGGTTCAGCTCCAGCGTCGCCGCGCCATAGGCGCGCGCGGTCTGGACAAAGCCCGCGGCGGGATAGACCGCGCCCGACGTGCCGATCGACACGAACAGGTCCGCCGCCGCCAGCGCCGCGTCGATCCGCGTCATATGGTACGGCATCTCGCCGAAGAACACGATGTCGGGCCGCAGCGCCTCTGCCCCACACGCATCACAGCGCGTCCCCGGCGGCAACGCCTCGCGCCACGCCCTCCGCGTCCCGCACGCCGCGCACAGCGCGCTGTTCAACTCGCCATGCATATGCAGCATCCGCACCGCACCGGCGCGTTCGTGCAAATCGTCGACATTCTGCGTGACGATCAGCAACTCGCCGCGCCACCCCCGGTCCAGCCGCGCCAGCGCGTCATGCGCCGCATTGGGCACCACCCCCGCCAGCGCCGCGCGCCGCAGGTCGTAGAAGCGGTGCACCAGCGCGGGATCGTCGGCCAGCGCCTCGGGCGTGCACACATCCTCGACGCGATGCCCCTCCCACAATCCGCCCGGCCCGCGGAACGTGGCGATGCCACTCTCAGCGGACACCCCCGCGCCGGTGAGGATGACGATGTTGCGGATACCGATCATCGGCGCATCCTATGCGGTGTGGGCGGACATTCCCACCGCGGAACGCGCGAAAAGGGGAGGTTCACGCAGAGGCGCGGAGGCGCAGAGATGATGGTGCCCCGTGCGAGCGGCAGCTCTTCCCCCGCGAGCGAATGACGAGAGACGCTTCGCGTCAAACGAAACACCTTCGCGTCTCTGCGTCTCTGCGCGAACCAGCTTCTTCTCCGCGCCTCCACCTGAACCCGACAACCCTCACCGGCTCGCCAGCATATCTCCCGCCGCCGCATTCGCACGCGCCACCTCGCCCGCGTCGCTGACCGGCGCGTCCATGCCCGATACATAGGCCATGTCGGTCACCTCCACCGTCGCGCCCAGTTGCGTGATGTCGAACAGCTTCTTGGCGAACGCGGTCGGCAGGCGGATGCAGCCGTGCGACGCGGGGAAGCCGGGGTTGCGCCCGGCGTGCAGCGCCACGCCGTCCCACGTCAGCCGCTGCATGTACGGCATGGCGGCGTCGTCATACAGGTTTGATCGGTGGAACGCCTTTTTCTGCAGGATCGTGAAGCGTCCGGTCGGGGTCGGCTTCTCGTCGGTGCCGGTCGACACCGCCGATGCCGCCACCAGCGTCTGTCCGCGGAACACATAGGCGCGCTGGTCGGGGATGGAGATCAGCACGCTCACCGCCCCCTCGGCCCGCCGGTCGGTCCACAGATAGCGGTTGGGCGCGAGCGCGGCGGCGGCCTCGGTGATCGCCAGACTGTCCATCGCTTCCGCACCGGCGGGGGCGGCGGGAAGGGCAAGGCCGGCAAGGACCGGCACGATCAGGTAACGGGCGAATCGCCGCATCATCGATCCTTTCATGTCCATCACCCGCCGCATCGCCGCGGCGGGCGTCTGACAGGGAAACGCATTACCCGATTTTTGGTGCCCGGCGACGAAACGTTGGGATTCCACGGCCAATGTCCGGAACAGGCCCGCAAGCACCGTGCCAGGTTGCGGATTGTTCACGCCTTTCATGCTATCAGCATCGCCAATGGAGCGGGGAATTGTTGAACCTATGAAATGGTCGCAGGATGCGGTGCCGTCGCGCCGCCACTTGTTGAAGACCGGTGGTGTGCTTGCCGGGGCGCTGATGATCCCCGGTGCTGTTTCCGCCGGGATGCGCCAGCGCAGCATGCCCGAATCGCTGCTGCCGCCGGACGTCTATCCGGGCGCGCATCCGGCCGCCCGCGCGGCGGTCGCGGCGCAGCCGGCGGTACGCGACACGATCGTCGCGCCGGGGGTCAATCGCCAGTTGATGCAACGCGCGATGGCCGCGCTGGAGCGCCACGGCAGCCGCATCGCACGGCATGACCGGATGGCGGTGGCGGACTTTTCCGCCGGGTCCAGCCGCCCGCGCTTCCACCTCATCAACCTGGAAAGCGGGCGCGTCACGTCGAAACTCGTCGCGCACGGCAGCGGGTCGGACCCGGCGCACACCGGCTATGTCCAGCGCTTCTCGAACGCCAACGGCTCCAATGCCTCGTGCGAGGGCGCGTTCCTGACCGACGATTATTATATCGGCAAGCACGGCCGGTCGCAGCGGCTGATCGGGCTGGATCGCACCAACGACAATGCGCTGGACCGCGCGATCGTCGTCCATGCCGCTTGGTATGCCAATCCCGACATGATCTCGCGCCGCGGGATGCTGGGCCGCAGCCAGGGTTGTTTCGCGGTCGGGGAAAAGGATCTGGCGGAGGTGTTCGAACGCCTTGGCCCGGGCCGGATGATCTACGCCGCCAAGGTGTGATGCGCTATCCCGCCCGCCGGTCGAACGCCGCTAGTTCGTAGGCGATCGACGCCTCGACCAGCTGGTCCCACAGCGCCGCGATCGCCTCGCCGGGCAGCCCGGCGGCCTCGGCGGCGGCGCGCGCCTGCGCGATCACCTGCGCCTTGCGCGCTTCGTCGCGCACCGCGCCGCGTGCCGGCTTGATGCGCGCGGCCGCGTCCATATAGTCGAAGCGGCGGCGCAGCAGCGCCACCAGCTCGCGGTCCAGCGCGTCGACGCCGGCGCGCACCTCGGCCATGGTGGTGCAGTCGGCACCTTTGAGGATCGGGTCACCGGGCAGGATCGGGTTCATGCCCGGCTGCTATCCGCCCCGCGCGGCGGCGTCCAGCTTGACTCGCCGCCCCCTCCCGGCTAGGCGCGCCGCTTCGCAATCGCCCCCGCACCCCGGTGAAGCGGCGGGCCTGCTTGTCTCCCCCACAAGACGATGCAGCGCGAAGACCGGGACCAACGTCGTTCGCATATTGCAAGGATACCACATGTCGAAGCGCCACAGCGCCAAGTACAAGCTCGATCGCCGCATGGGCGAGAACATCTGGGGTCGTCCCAAGTCCCCGGTGAACAAGCGCGAATACGGCCCCGGCCAGCACGGCCAGCGCCGCAAGGGCAAGATGTCGGACTTCGGCATCCAGCTGCGCGCCAAGCAGAAGCTGAAGGGCTATTACGGCGACGTGACGGAAAAGCAGTTCCGCCACGCCTATGACGAAGCGTCGCGCATGAAGGGCGATACCTCGCAGAACCTGATCGGCCTGCTCGAGCGTCGTCTCGACATGCTCGTCTATCGCGCCAAGTTCGCGCCGACGATCTTCGCCGCGCGCCAGCTGGTCAGCCATGGCCACATCCGCGTCAACGGCGTGAAGTGCAACGTCGCGTCGCGCCGCGTCAACGTCGGCGACGAAATCTCGCTGGGCAACAAGGCGCAGGAAATGGCGCTGGTCATGGAAGCGCAGCAGCTGGCCGAGCGCGAAGTGCCCGATTACGTCGCGCCCGACGGCAATGCGAAGATCACCTTCGTGCGCGTGCCGACGCTGGACGAGGTCCCCTATCCGGTGAAGATGGAACCGAACCTGGTCGTGGAATTCTATTCGCGCTAACGCGCAGAATGGAATTCGACGACCGGCCGGCCTCGCCACGGCGAGGACCGACGACGCGGCTCCGCCGCGTCGCTACCCGGATCGAGACAGCAAAGGGCGGCCCCGCAACGGGCCGCCCTTTCTGCTTGTGTGCGTCGCACGCCACCGTGCTCCGGCGAAGGCCGAAGCCCTGGGTTGCGAACTGCCACACCGGTCACGCGCCCAGGCCGGATCGACACTCAGGCATACGACCCGTTCGTGCTGAGGAGAGGCTGAGCACCGTCGAAACGGCTCCTAAGGGCAAACGGAGGCGAAGGTCGATACGGGCTGGCCGGGTTCCCCGCCTGCGCCGCGGTAACGCCCCCCGCCCGCTATTGCGCGAACGCCACCTTCAGGAACGCATCGCTCTTCGCCAGCATCTCGGTGCGTGCCGCGGCATCGTCGATCTGGTGGTCCAGCCCGGGGAACACCACCAGCGTCGACTGCTTGCCCGCATCGCGCAGCCTTTTGTCCATCAGCTTCGACTGCGCGACGCCGACGTTCAGGTCGGTGTCGCCGTGGAACATCAGCACCGGCGCCTTGAACCGGTCGGCGTGGCGCGCGGGCGAGCCCTTGGCCACCGCCTCGCCCGATCCGATCTGCTCGGCCACCAGCACGCGGTTGGTGAAGCCGACCGCCTCGCGCTTGGTCGCCGCCAGATCGGTCACCGGCGCGATCGCCACCACCGCGCGGAACAGGTCGGGGTCGATGACATTGGCCTGCAATGCGGCATAGCCGCCATAGGACCAGCCGACGATCCCCAGCTTCTTCGGATCGGCGATCCCCTCCTTCACCAGCCAGCGGCCGGCATCGGCGACGTCGCTGATCGCCTGCTCCCACGAGCGGAAGGCGTTGTTGGCGAACCAGCCGTCGCCATAGCCCGACGATCCGCGATATTGCGGCTGGATCACGGCGTAGCCGGACGCGGCGAAGAACTGCACCAGCCAGTCGAACCCCCATTCGTCGCGGTACGACGGCCCGCCGTGCGGCATCACGATCGCGGGCAGCCCCCTGGCCGCGCCGCCCGGCGGCAGCGTCAGATAGGCGGGCACCATCGTCCCGTCGGCGGCGGGGAAGCGCACCGCCTTCATCTCGCCCATCGCCACGCCGCCCAACGCCGGGCGCGCGCCGACCAGCGCGTCCAGCCGGCGCGTCGCCTTGGTGAAACGGTAATAGGTGCCCGGATCGACGTCGCTGCCCGCGAACACCAGCAGCTGGCTTTCGTCGGCGTTCGCGCCCACGAAGCGGATCAGCGGCGTCCTGGGCAGCGCCCGCGCCAGCGCCGCGGCCAGCTTGCGATAATCCGGGTCGAAATAGTCGGTCTGCCGCCGGTCGGTGACATAGGTGGCGCCGATCACGCGCCCGCGCCGCCCGATCGTCACCACCGATGTCACGTCGACCTCGGGGTTGCTGGCGACCAGCTCGGTCGCCATCGAACCGTCCAGCTTGACGCTGTACAGCGCCAGCCGCCCGTTCAGCCCGCGCGTGGCAAATGCCACGTCGCGCGTCCCGTCGACCGCCAGCGGCTCCAGCGCGTCGTGGCTGTTCGCCCGCGCGCGGCTGAACGGCTGCCAGCCGCCGCCACCGCCGCCCGTCGGGTGGTAGCGATAGATGGTCTCCCCGGTCAGCAGGCCGGTGCCGTCGCGCGGCATCACCTCCTTGATGCGGATGTTGCCCTGGCCGTCGGCGAGGTAATCGGTCGCCTCGCTGTCGGGCCGCTCGACCAGTTGCGCCTTGCCGGTGACCGTATCGACCAGCTCGACGCCCAGCCCGTCGCGCGACCCGGTCCCGCGGATGTTCGACCCGGTGGCGTCCGCTTCGGGGACGAAGTCGCGCGACATCAGCACCCAGCCGTCGCCCGATCGCCAGTCGATGACATTGCCGTCGAACTGGTTGGGGCGCGATGCCAGCCCACGCAGCTTGCGCCCCAGCGGCAGGAGGTGCGTGCCGTCGGCATCGAACCCGACCAGCCGGGTATAGGACACCCGCCGCTCCAGCGCGTCGCTGATCCCGTACAGCTTGCACACGATCCGCGTCGGCGACGACCAGCCGCAACGCACCGGCTGCAATCCGTTGCCGTCGCTCAGACCGATCGGCGTCGTCGCGCCGGTGTCGGCATCGACGATCACGGCGGCATCGCCGCGTGTGCCCATCGACGTCAGGATCGCCACCCGCCGCCCGTCGGGCGACATGCTGATCTGGCGCACGTTCTCGCGCGCGCCGAACCGCTCGGCCAGCGTCTGGGGCTTCGCGGGCGCGTCCTTCGCCGCCGGTGCCTGCGCCCCCGCACCCCACATCGCTGCAGCCGACATCGCCGCGCCCGGCAT
>NZ_LSJO01000098.1:0-4288 GCF_001556735.1 Sphingomonas sp. CCH9-F2
CACCATCTCCGCCGCCGCCGCCAACGCGTCGCGGCGCAGTCGCATCGCGCTGGTCCCGGCATGGCCCGCCTGCCCGGTGACGGAGCAGGAAAAGCGCAATTGCGCCGCGATCCCGGTCACCGCGCCCAGTGCCAGCCCCTCGGCCTCCAGCACCGGCCCCTGCTCGATATGCGCCTCCAGATAGGCGAGCGCGCCGGGGTGGCGCGCGGCCAGCAGCGCGGCGGGAGTCGTCCCCGCCTCCGCCAGCGCATCGGCCAGCGTCACGCCCGCCGCATCGGCCATGTCGGGCACCGCCGCCAGCGTCCCCGCCGCCGCGCGACTGGTCAGCATCGCCGCGGGGAAGCGCGATCCTTCCTCGTCGCCGAACGCGATCACCTCGATCGGGAACGGCATCCGCTTACCGCGCGCGTGCAGCGCCGCGGCGCATTCGATCGCCAGCGTGACGCCCAGCATCCCGTCATAGCGGCCGGCATCGCGCACGCTGTCGATATGGCTGCCGATCAGCAGCGGCGGGCCGTCGCGCATTCCCTCATAACGGCCGATCAGATTGGTCGCACCGTCGCGGCGCACGGTCATCCCGGCCAGCGCCATCCAGTCACCCAGCAACGTCTGTGTCACCCGCCACGCCGGGGAAAGCCATCCGCGATACAGCCCGTCCGGCGTGTCGCTATAGGGGACGGTACCCAGTACATCGCACCGCGCCACCGCGCGCGCGCCGCCGGGGTGCAGGCCGGTCACCATGTCGCCACGCCGCCGTCGCTGCGCGGATCGGTGGCGCCGTCCAGCCGCCCGTCGGCGTGGCGCACCACCGCCCCGGCATGGCCCATCGTCGCGGTCGGCGCGCCGACGCGCTCCACCTGATGCCCCGCCGCTGCCAGCCCGTCGTACACGTCGGGCGCGAATCCGTCCTCCAGCTTGAGCGAGGTCGTCTCCTCGCCCCAGGTACGCCCCAGCAGCCAGCGCGGCGCCGAGATCGCATCCTGAAGATCGACGCCGCGCGCATAGCGGGCGAACACGGCGCCCTGCGTCTGCGGCTGCCCCTCCCCGCCCATCGTGCCATAGGCCATGACGCGCCCGTCATCGAACCGCGCCAGCGCGGGGTTCAGCGTATGGAACGGCTTGCGCCCGGGCTTCAGCGCGTTCCACCCCGCCGCCGCCAGCCGAAAGCTGCTGCCGCGGTTCTGCCAGGTGATGCCGGTGTCGGGCAGCACCACGCCCGATCCGAATTCGAAATAGGTCGACTGGATGCACGACACCACCTGCCCGCGCGCGTCCGCCGCGCCGAACCAGCAGGTGTCGCCCCATTGCGGCGGCTGCGGCCACGGCAGCGCGCGCGCGGGATCGATCGCCGCGGCCATCGCATCCAGCGCGGCGGCATCGTCCAGCAGCGCCTGTGCGTCCTCGCTCATGTGCGCCGGGTCGCCGCAATGCCGGTCGCGCCAGCGGAACGCCTGCTTGGTCGCCTCGACCAGCCCGTGGACGAACGGCAGGTCGTCGACGCTGTCGATTTCCAGCCGGTCGAACAGCGCGAGGATCAGCAGCGACGCGATCCCCTGCGTCGGCGGCGCGCTGTTCCACAGCGTCGCGCCGCGGATCGCGACGCTCAGCGGGTCGGGCCGCGTCGCACGATGCGCCGCCAGATCGTCCGCCGACACCGGGCTGCCCAGCGCCGCCAGATCCGCCGCGATCCGCCGCGCCAGATCGCCGCGATAGAAGCTGTCCAGCCCGTCCGCCGCCAGCGTGCGCAGCGTCGCGGCCAGCGCGGGCTGGCGCAGGACGTCGCCGGCCACCAGCGGCCTGCCGTCCGGTTCGAAGATCGCGGCATAAGCGCCCGGCTGTCCCCGCAATTCCGCGCCCTTCGCCGCCGCGATCGCCGCGCCGCCCGCCGTGACGGCGACACCCCGTTCGGCATGGTCGATCGCATCGCGCAGCAGCCGGTCGAGCGGCAGCGTGCCGCCCGCCAGCGCCGCTTCCCATGCCGAAATCGTGCCGGCAACGGTATTCGCCGCCAGCGGTCCGCGCGTTGGCACCGTCGCCATCCCGGCATAGAGCGACAGGTCCGCCGCCGCCGCCGCGCCGCCGCACCCGTGGATGCCATGGACGCGCCCGTCGGCTTCCGCGATCAGCCAGAACCCGTCGCCGCCGATCCCGGTCATGTGCGGATAGACCACCGCCAGCGTGGCGGCGACCGCGACGCACGCCTCCGCCGCATTGCCGCCGTCGCGCAGCACCCCGCACCCCGCCTCCGCCGCCAGATGATGCGGCGCGCTGACGATCCCGTGCCGGCCAGTGACGGTCCGCATCGCGATCAATCCGGCAACGCGGCGACGAACGCGCGCACCACATCGGCGGAATTGACCGAGGCGAGCGCCATGAACGTCGTCATCTGGTTGGCATGTTCGTCCCCGCCCGCCAGATCCGACAGGCTGCGGAACACCACCGCCGGCACGCGATTGGCATAGGCGACCTGCACCACCGCGGCGCTTTCCATGTCCAGCACGCGCGCCTTCCACGCATCGTGCAGATAGGTGCGGAACTGCGCATTGTCGGCGAACACACCCGCGCTTACCCCGGTGCCCCCGACGACGATCTGCGGTGGATGGTCCAGGCACGCCGCCTTCGCCGCATCCGCGCACCGGCGCAGCGTCACGCGCCCCGCCACCTGCCGCGCCAGCGCCAGCAACTGCGGGTCGACGCTCAGCAGGTAATGGCGCGCCGCCGGTTCGGCCTCGTTGCCGACACGCACCCCGCGCGGGAACATCATCCCCCAGTTGGCGGGCGCGCCGGCATCGACCGGCTCGGGCGTGACCCAGCCCTTGGGCGTCTGCCGCGCGAAGGACACCTCCAGATACTGGCCCCAGTGTTCCGGCACGATCACGTCGCCGATCGACAACTGCGGGTCGACGCCGCCCGCGATCCCGGAAAAGACGATCCGCTTCACCCGGAACCGGTCGAGCACCAGCTGCGTGTTCATCGCCGCATTGACCATGCTGACCGCGCTCTGCATCAGCACCACCGGCTTGCCCGCCATCGTGCCGGTCATGAAGGTCAGGCCGTTGATGCGATATTCGCGCGGCTGCTCCACCGATCCGACCAAGGCATCCCATTCCGGCGGGAAGGCGGTCATCACCACGGTGCGCGGCGTCTCGTCGAGCCGTTGCGCCGCTGCGGGTGTGGCGATCAGCGCGGCGACCGCGATCAGGATGCGCCGGATCATGCCGCCCCTCCCATCCAGGCGAAGCGGATGACGAACAGCGCCGCCAGCAGGAACAGGAACCAGTCGCCCCGGGTGGCCGTGCCGCGCAGCAGCTTGAGCACCGCATGTGCGACGATGCCGAACGCCAGCCCGTTGGCGATCGAGAAGGTCAGCGGGATCATCGCCACCGTCAGGAACGCCGGGATCGCCGCCAGCGGGTCCTCCCACGCCACTTCCGTCACCGGCAGCAGCATCAGGCCGCCGACCACGATCAGCGCGGGCGCCGTCGCGGCCAGCGGCACCAGCTGGGCGTAGGGCGCGACGAACATCGTCGCGAGAAACAGGACGCCGGTGACCACCGCGGTCAGCCCGGTGCGCCCGCCCGCCTGCACCCCTGCGGCGCTTTCGACATAGCTGGTGACGGTGCTGGTCCCCGCCATCGATCCGACGACGGTGGCGACCGCATCGGTGACCAGGATGCGGTTCAGCCCCGGGATCTTCCCCGCCGCATCCATCAATCCCGCGCGCTTGGTCACCGCCACCAGCGTGCCTAGATTGTCGAACAGGTCGACGAACAGGAACACGAACAGGATTTCCAGGAGGCCCAGCCCATGGCTGCCGGTCAGCCCGAACACGCCTGGCAGGTCGAGCTTGAACGCGGTGCCAGTCAGCGCCGACAGGCTGTACGGCTCCGGCTTCATCACCACCTGTCCCGCGATCCAGGCGACGGCGGTGGTGGCGACGATCCCGATCAGCATCGCCCCGCGCACGTTCCACACGCTCAGCGCCCCGATCAGCGCGAGGCCGAACAGCGCCAGGATCGCGCCCGGCTGCGTCAGGTCGCCCAGCGCCACCAGCGTCGCCGGGTTGGCGACGATGATCCCGGCGTTGCGCAGCCCGATGAAGCCGATGAACAGCCCGATGCCCCCCGCCACCGCGGCGAACAGGTGTGTCGGGATCACCGCCACGATCAGCTGGCGCACCCCCGTCAGCGTCAAGATCAGGAACGCGATGCCCGACAGGAACACGCACCCCAGCGCCACCGGCCACGGCACGCCCATCTGCTGCACCACCGTGAAGCTGAAATAGGCG
>NZ_LSJO01000099.1:0-20835 GCF_001556735.1 Sphingomonas sp. CCH9-F2
TCCGGCAACGACAGCTCAGAATTGACTTGCGACCAGCGCGATTAGACGACGATCGGGGAACGAGCACCGCCGCTGATCGCCTCGCGGGCCGATGCCGGCTTAGTGCCGACGCTTTCAGTGCGCGCGAAAGTCGCAGGGACGCTCAAACCGCCGCTTGTGCCCTCGTCACGGGCTTCACACACTGACCTCAAGGCCGCCGCCAAGATCGACGAACTGCTCCACGCGCTCGCCGCCGCGCGCGTCGAGCGTGACAAGAAGCGCGCCGCAGCGCGGAATCGTGCGAAGGAAGCCAGCCGCCCGACCGCGCTGCAGGATGAAGATGTCCAAACATCTCCAACGGAGCCAAAGCCTGTAAAGCTGGCGCAGTCGCAATCACCACCGTCGGTCAGGACAGTACCGATCGTCAGCCAGCAGGGACAGCGCTGCAGGCGACGTTGGGCGTCAGACGATCGGAATATCACACCGACGCGCACGGAGCTGGATACGCGCGAGTGGCTGGAAGCGCATCCCCGCATGCCGTTCGAGGCGAACGGCGCTCCTCTCCTCGATGCCGCCGACCGTCTTCAACTCGACGGAATCCGCAACCGCGACGTCTATGTCTCAGACTATGGCGGCGGGACCAGTCTGACCATCGATGGAGCCAAGGCACACGCGATGGGTGTATCCGACGAGTGGCTTGCTCGTCCCGAAATTCAACGGGCTCTTGGCGAAATTCGTGCCGATCAGCAGAAGGTGGTGACGGAAATGCTGGGCGAGGCCGATCGTCGGCCGCTCGACTTTTCCCGACATGGCATCCGCATCTGGCCGCGTGACCTCGACCCCAGTCACCTCAAGCGCCTCGACCGCTGGGCGGCGGACGAGGGATTCCAGCATGACATGTTCGGGACCGAGCAGCGCATCCGTGCCGCGCATTACGAGCGCGATCGGAAAGCCAGGGAGACCGTGGCAAGGAGAGTTACGCCGACCACACCCGTAACGGCGATCCCGGACGCGTTCGGCGGTTGGCTCAGCACGCCGTTGCCACCGTTCACCGGAGAGCGTCCGGCGGTTCGTGTCTCTGCCTTCGACCGTACGACCGGCAAGCCGACCGAACAGCTGCTGATGCTGCTCGACCTAGTGGCAAAGCACCCGCGGCGCGTTATCTTCGCCTCGGACGGGAGGCTTATGGCCGCCCAAGGCGCCCCGATGCTGATGCCGTCGCTGTTGCACGGCTGGCGGCATGATCAACGTATTTCCGATCTCGTCGTCGCCACCGTCCGCGCCAGCCGGGAGGCCGGGAGGCCGGCATGGCCGCCCGAGTTCGCGCCGGCGATGCGCGCCTACAATGCCCGCAGCGCGCAACACTCGGGTCGCGCACCGATCGATTGGAGCAGCGGCCCCAGCAGATAAGCCAGTGATAGAGGAAAAAGCATGAATCGCAGCGCCGGGACCCACCCCGCGAACCGACCCGTCTATGGCCGTCGAGGGAAAACCCACACTGCGGTGCGGGCGGGTGCCGAGGCGCGCGGCGCCCGGCAGCAGAAGCCAGATCAGCAGAATGAAGAAGTGATCGGGAAGGGAAAGGGGAAAATTGGCGGACGCCTGCCGGCGCCGCTGACCCTGGAACCTTTCCGATCCATGGGCGCGACGCTCGCGCACATGTCCTTCATCCAAGGATCCGCAGTATGCGATCGATATATCCCCAGCGTCCGAGTGACGATCATGCGACCGAACATGTGGTTTGTTTTGATATCGAAACGGTGGTTGACGAGGAGCTGGCCGACGGGAGCTTCCCGCCGTGGCCGCGTCACAAGCCGGTCGCGGCGTCGTTTCTCAGCGCGGACTGGCAGCCCGATCATCGATACAAGTTTCGGCTCGATACGCTGATCTGCCATCCAGGTGATGAGACCGTGTTTTACGCCAGCGTCGATCGACTGCTGCCCGAGCGCGTGACAAGCGTCTCGTTTAACGGCCGAGGATTTGATTTTCCGGTCCTGCAGATCCAGGCGATGGCCGCCGGACAGTTCGAGCTGGACGGTCTCAGCCATCACACGCACGCCCACCGCTACGGACCGCATCACTGTGATCTCGCAGACCAGTTTTCCTGTTACGGCGGGACGCGTCGGGTCGGCCTGGCCGAGATCTGCGCGGCGCTCGACATTCCGGTGAAGACCAGCACCCACGGATCGGAGGTCGGCGAGCTGTGGCGCGCCGGCGATACGGCGGCGATCACCCGATATGTCGAGGAGGACGTCATCGCGACCTACCTGGTCTGGCTGCACTGGGCGGCGTTCCGTGCCAATGAAGAACGCAGGATCGCCGAGCCGCTCGCCGACCTTGCCGCTTGGTTCGAGTCCGCGCCAGAACTCGCGCATCTGCGCGGCTTCGCGACCTGTCGCCCGGCGCTCTGGGCTCGGTCCCGGGTTTTACGCCACCGCGTTACTCGTGCGCTGACCGAGGCGGATCGGCGCGTGCGTCAGGCCGCCGACGAACGCGCTTTCGCCGGCGATCGACCGATCTTCTGACCGACCAACCCGGTCGCTGACCGGCTCTCCACCCAACCAACGCCCCCACGCCTCCGACCTTTGTCGGCGGTGCGATGGCGCACGTCTGAAGGAAAACCACCATGACCAATGACATCTGCCGTTTCGTCTCGCTGGCCATCACCACGGTAGAGACCCCAGCTGCAACCGAAGGCAGGACGCCTGCCATGACCCACGTCGTGGCGATCGGTATGCTGATCGCCGAGCGTGATTCCGAGGATCGCTGGCAGTTCTCGCTTCAGCGCCGTGCTATCGGCGCCGGTGAGGGCGAAGCGCTGCTGCTTACCTGGGCCGCCCGTGCGATGCCCGCCACGGGCATCGTGATCGGCTGGCAACTGGCCGACGCGATCGTCATGCCGCTGCTCGAAGCGGGCAGCGACGTCGAACCCGAAGTCGCGCGCAGCTTCCTCGATCGCCTGACCGCATTGGTCACGACACCGAGTGTCGATCTGGCCATCGCGCACGGTGGTGCGGCGGCGCCGGCGTTCGCGGCGGTCGCCGCCGGACGCGGCATCGACGTCACGCCACTTTCGTACGCCGAGATAGAAAGCGCTTGGGCGTTCATCGACGTTGATGCGCTGCGCGCCGACGTCGCTCAGCGCGCGATGGCGGCGTGGCGGCTTTGGCTGGCCGAATCAAACGGCGCGGGTGCCGCGGCGCTCAAGGCGTTCGAAACCTGGGTTTGCAGCACCTAACCCGGTCGCTCTTCGATCACATCACAAACCTCGCGGCATTCCGCCGCAGCGACGGCGGTCATCGCCGGCCGAACCACCGAGAGAGGAAATCTCATGACGACGCTCTACCACGATCGTCCCTTCAACATCCGCTATCCGGTGCGCGAACTCAGCGGACGCTATGCGCCCGAGCTGCTTCGAACGCATCGTACCGCGAAGGCAAGCTGGCTCTACATCAATCGGCAGCATGGCATCGATGATTACGGCCCGACGCCTGACTGGTCGCGCCGAGACGACCTCGTCGCGGTCGGGCGTTGCGGGCCGCAGCGCGCCAATATTCCGTCACTCGAGGGGATCAAACTGTGGATACAGGCAGACCGGCACGCCGTGATGTATCGCCCTGACGAGCCGGTTTGCGCGCACGCGGTGGGTTCGCTGCCGTTGCAAGAAGGCGCGGACGGCTGGCGCAACCTCGTAGAAGGCTTCTGCGAAGACCATCTTTCCAGCCAAGGCATGGTGGTTGATTGGGCCATCCATCATCGAACCGGAGACGAAAAAACGCCCGAGATTCTACCGCATGTTCATCTGCTGATAGCGATGAGGGTGTTTGACCCTGCGCACGCTGATCTTGGCCGCCTTCGGCAGACGTGGGTTCGCACTGAACGGGCCCGCAAAGCGCTGACTGAAAAATGGTGGGCACATAGCGGACTATTTCCACGTAGCTATAGTCTGTAACGGCTGGTCAGCCATCCCGCGTCGAAATAGGGACGAGCCGCTCTGGTCGCCCACAGCGGGTTCCGCTCTGTGGGTCCCGCCTATTTCGAGGCTGCCCAGCCGAGCCCGAGCGCCTTATGGAGGCCCACAAACGCACGAACGAACTGCCCCTGCGCTTCCACGGCGGAGATGTCCGCCGTCAGCGCCGCGCGTTCTGCGTCTATGGATGATGTCAGCGGTGCAGCTCCGCTCCCGAACCGCTGGGCCGCGAAGCGAGAAGACTGCCGGGCGCCCTCGGCGCTCCGGTAGCTCGACAGGAGGGTCGCGCGCAGATTGCCGAAACGCGACAGGCTCGTCTCGGCATCGGACAGGGCGGCAAGGACGGACTTGCGATACTGCGCCTCCGCCTCGTCCCGTCCGGCGCGGGACTGCTCCACCCGGGCGCGATTGCGGCCGAAGTCGAGAAAGCTCCAGTTGATCCGCGGCAACAACAAGCTCGACACATTGTCGGTATCCACGACGTCGCCGATATTCGGGCCGCCAAGGCCGATGATTCCCATGATGCTGACCGAGGGGAACTGGCGCGCGACGTCGACGCCGATCTGCGCGGTGGCAGCGGCCAGTTGCCGTTCGGCGGCCCGGACGTCGGGCCGGCGCCGCAGCATCGCCTCAGGATCGCCGATCGCGACGCTCGCCGGGACGGAGGGGATGGCCCCGGAGGAGGAGAGGGTGGCATCATGGGCACCGGGCTCGTCGCCCGTGAGCAGCGCAAGCTGGTCGAGCGTCACCGCGATCTGGCCTTCGAGCGGCAACAGGCCGCCTTGCGTCCGGTTGAGTTCGGTGCGCAGGCGGAGGACGTCGTCGCGCGACGACGCGCCGCGCCGCTCGCGCTGCTCGAGAAGCGCAAGCGACTGCGCCAGCAGCGCGGCGGATCGGCGCGCCAGCACCAGCCGCTGCTGGAGTTCCCGCAACGTCACGTAATTATCGGCGATCTCGGCGGAGAGGCGGACCTGCGCGTCCGCCACGTTGGCACGGGCCGCGTCCGCCTGCGCGGAGGCGGCTTCCGCGGCGCGGCGGCGCCCGCCGAACAGGTCGATCTCCCAGGAGGCGTCGAGGCCCACGTTATAGAACTCGGCCTTGATCCGGTCGTCCTGCTCTCCCTGCGACGGGAGGGCGAGGGATCCGGCGGGGAGGTCCGCAATGATGGCGGTCCCGGTCGCGGATACCGAGGGCAACCTGTTGGCCCGTTGCTCACGCGCCGCGGCGCGGGCCTTGCGCACTCTCGCCTCTGCGATCGCGACATCGGGACTGGCGGCGAGCCCGCGCTCGACGAGCGCGTTGAGGCGCGGGTCGGCCATCGCCTCCCACCACCGCGCCAGCGGGGGCTCAGCAACCGTCTGGGCAGGGTCGGCGCGGCGGAACGTCGCACCCGCTCTTTCGGCACTCGCGACGGGGCGTGGCCCCGCATAGTCGGGTCCGACCGTGCAGCCGGCAAGCAGGAGCGGTACGGGGATCAGGAAGCGGATCATCAATGCATGGCCATCTGGGTGCCGGAGGGGATGGGGCGAAGGAACAGCGCCAGCGGGGTCGTGACGGCGATCGCAATCGCGAGGACGACGTAGAGATCGTTATAGGCCATCACGGTCGCCTGCTGGAGCATCTGGCCCGCCAGCTGGCGATACGCCCCGGCCTCGCCGGCCGCCCCCGCCATCGCGCGACCGAACCATTCCTGCGTCGCCGCCGCGTTCGCCGACGCTGATTCGGCGATCCGATTGAAATGCAGGAAGGTTTGACGATCCTGAAGGGTTGCCATCATCGCGAGACCGATGGACCCGCCCAGGTTGCGGCCCGCATTGAAGAGGGCGGACGCATCGCCCGCGTCCTCGGGCGCGACGGCGCTGATCGCCGCCTGGTTGAGGAACATCATCGCGAAGATCTGGCCGAAACCCCTGACCAGTTGCGATCCGACGAGGTCGCCGCCGGCGGTGTCCGCCGTCATGCTCCAATCCATCGCGCAACTGACCCCGATGGCCACCATGCCGATGATGACGGCCACGCGGACATCGAGATATTTGAAGGCGAGCGGGAGAAACGGCATCATCAGCAGCGCCGGGACACCGGACACGAACACGACCTGCCCCGACTGCAGCGCGCTGTAGCCGGCCATTACCGCCAGAAACTGAGGAATCAGGAAGGTCACCCCGTATAGAACGACGCCGATCACGAGGCTCAGCACGAACACGCTGCCGAAGGTGCGGCTGAAGATCAATGACAGTTTCAGGACCGGCTGCGGCGACCTCACCTGGCCGATGGCGATGAGTGTGAACCCAAAGACCGTGGCGAGGGCGAGCTTGATAATCATCGCCGATTCAAACCACATCTCCCGCTGCCCCTCCTCCAGCATGACGGTGAGCGAGCCGAGCCCGATCGCCAGCCCAGCTATGCCCAGCCAATCGGCGTTCCGCAGTTGATTGAGACGCAGCCGCTCGTGGTCGAGGCCGACGAGCAGTAGAACCGCCAGGCCAGCGCACACGGGAACGTTCAGGAAGAACGCATAGTGCCAGCTGTAGTTGTCGGTCAGCCAGCCGCCGATGATCGGGCCCAGCACGGGTCCAAGAATGGCCGTCCCGCCGAAGGCCGCGGTCCCGATCGGCTGTTGTGAGGGCGGCAGCCGCGTGGCGATGATCGTCATGGCGGTCGGAATGAGCGCGCCGCCGGTGAATCCCTGACCGACGCGACCGGCGATCATCATGGGCAGCGTCGTCGAGAGGCCGCAGATCACCGAGAAGCCGGTGAACGAAACGGCGGCGGCGAGCAGGAAATTTCGGAGCCCCAACAGGCGCACCAGAAAGGGGCTGAGCGGAATCATGACGATCTCGGCGACCAGGTATGACGTCGCCACCCAGGTCCCCTCCGTCCCGCTGGCGCCGATCTCACCCTGGATCGTCGGGAGCGCCGCGTTGACGATCGAGATGTCGAGCAGCGCCATGAAGGACCCGATCGTGCCCGCGGCGACCGCAAGCCAGTCCCGTGCGCTCGCGCGTTGACGGGTCATCACCGCTGGGCCTGCGCCTCCCCGCGCCGCAGCCGCTCGCTCTCCTCCTCAATCCGCTTGCGGCTGCCCTTCGCACCGATGGTGTCGATCGTGACCTCTACCGAGAGACCAGGCCGCAGCACCTTGCGCGCCTCGGGTCCTGCCTCGATGCTGATTCTCACCGGCACACGCTGGACGATTTTCGTGAAGTTGCCGGTCGCGTTCTCGGGAGGCAGCACCGAGAATTGCGCGCCGGTGCCGGGCGCGAAGCTCTCGATCCGGCCGCGCAGCTCGGCTCCGTCCAGCGCATCGACCTTGATGGTCGCCGGCTGGCCGACGCGCATGAGGGCGACCTGGGTCTCCTTGAAGTTCGCCTCGATATAGAGCTGGTCCGCCGGCACAATCGACATGAGCCGGGTCGCGGGCTGGACAAACTGACCCACCCGCACCGCCTTGTCGGCAACCACGCCGTCAATGCTGCTGCGAAGCTCGACAGCGCCAAGGTCGGTTGAAGCGCGGTCGAGTTGCGCTTGCGCGGTTTCCCGTTGAGCCAGAGCCTGACCGATGCGGGCATTCTGCGTGTCCAGCCCGCGCCTTGCCGCCAGATAGGTGGCCCGTTGGGCGCGCAGGTTCGCGACCGCGCGATCGCGCTCGAGCACCAGGGCCGCCAGCCGCTCGCGCGATTCCGCCCCGGACCGAGCGAGCGGCTCGTAGCGCCGGACCTCCGCGGCTGCGGCCTCGGCGGCGACTTCGGCGGCGGAAACTTGCGCCGCCGACTGCGCGATGGCCGCGCGCTGCTCGTCGAGCGTGCTGCGTGCCGTCCGAATGCCGGCGACGGCCGAAGCGACCTGCGCCTGCGCCTGTGCAACGCCTGCGCGATAGTCCCGCGGATCCAGCACGGCCAGAAGCTGCCCGCGTTTCACGGGCTGGTTGTCACGCACGAGAACCCGCTCGACATACCCGCCCAGTTTGGGAGAAACCGTCACGAAGTCGGCGCGCACATACGCATTGTTCGTCGATTGGCGATATTGACCGCGCTCACGGTAATTCAGGTACCAAGCGGCGCCTGCGACAATGCCGGCCACGAGCGCTACGATCAGGACGTAACGGACGACCGGATATCGCTTGAGAAGACCGGGTTTGCTCGCCCGATCTCCGTCATCGCTCTTTGGCCGATCGCCGCGCCCGGCTTCTTTATCGTCATGCCCACGTGCGTCTGCTTCCAAATCCCTGCGATCTGCCACTCTTCGCCCTTGCGATATGTAAACCGTTCCGTATCATAGGATGTAGTCGGGCTGATTTCCAGCCACGAACTTGGTTTGGAAAGTAGGCGAGTGGTTGGCGAAAAAGGCACGGTAATTCGGCTGATCGGCCTGGCCGCGCTAGGCGGGTGCGCTCTCTCGGCATCGAATGCCCATGCACAGGCCGACGAGCGTGTCGAAGACGATCGCTCCCGCATCACGATCGGTGTCGGTGCCGCAACCTTGCCGGACTACGAGGGTTCCGACCAGAACAGCGTAACTCCCGGAGCCGTGATCGTCGGCAAGATCGCCGGGCACGACGTATTCACACGCGGGACCCAGCTCTACGTCAACCTCGTGCCTAGCGGGGATGGACCGCGGACGAATTTCGAGCTCGGTCTGATCGGCGCGGCGCGGCTCGACCGCACCAACAAAGTCGATAACCTGCAGGCCGTGCGCTCGGGAAGATCGACACTGCATGGGAAGCCGGTGGCTACATCGGTGTGAGCCGTACCGGAGTCGGTACGAGCGATTACGATACGCTGACGGTGCGGGTCGCTTACGTTCACGACGTCTCCGACGTCCACGACAGCTACGTCATCACCCCCCAGGTCAACTATACGACGCCGCTCTCGCCCCGAACGCTCGTCTCGATCGGAGCGTCGGCTGACTATGTCGGAAAAGGCTATGGGCGCACCTATTTCGGCGTGACGCCCGCGGGCGCGCTCGCGAGCGGGCTGCGGGCGTATTCGATCAACGACTCAGGCTGGAAGCGCTACAATCTGACGGCGTTCGCGGTTCAGAGCCTGAGCGGGGATCTCCGTCGTGGGCTCGGCATAGGAGCCGGCATACTCTACGGCCGGATGCTCGGTAGGTATAAGCGCAGCCCGATCGTCATGGTCGTCGGCGACGCCGATCAGTTCTCGGCCGCAGCCGGGCTGACGTACACCTTCTAGACCGTACACGCGGGCATCGAGACGAGCCCGCTTCAGGCGAATTCACAGAGAAACTCGCACTGTGCCGCACATACGACCGTGTCAGGGCTATCCTGCCATGCCTCGATCTGCGCCACCGCCACGCGCCTGCCGATCCGCCGCACCTGTGGACGCGCGATCACCGGTGCCAGCCGCATCGACGCCAGGAACTGCACATTCATGCTGATGAGGCGCGGAATACTGTCATGGTCCAACTGGCGCGCCAGAACGACGCCGCAGGCGAGCTCAAGAAACGCTGTGACTGCGCCGCCGTGAAGTGCCCGCACCACCGGGTTGCCGATGAGGTCGGACGTAGGCGACAGCGTCCAGAGCGTGCCCTCTTCGGTTACGTCGATCATTTTGCCGAGTTTCGAGCTGAAGCCCGACGTGGCCACAATCACGGCTGTCCGCATATCGGCGCTCACGCCGCAACCCCTCGATTGATCGAGAAAACGCCCTGAGCCGCGGCGAACACCTCGGCCGGATCGGTGTCCCAAACCTCCGCACGCACGAATGTCATGATCTCGGACACTCGATAACAGTGTGCCCACGCCGTCACTGGCGAGCGGGCCGTTGGTAGACGAATATGATCGATCTTGAGGTTGAGAGTGGATATCGACACCCGCTCCAGCCGGGACATCACGGCGGCGCCGCATGCGTGATCTATGAGGCTGGCGATCGCTCCGCTCGCAATCCCGCCGTTGGACCCGCTCAGATCGGGACGCCAAGGCAGTCGCAGAGAACACAGGCCATCGCCCACCGAAAGGAGACGGAAACCCAGCTCTGCGCTCCACGGAATGATGATGCCCGTGGCATTGGCGTCCTCCGGCACGGTGATCTCACCTCCAGCATTCACAAATGAGCGTTCCAACCAGTCCCCGTCCAGTCAAGAGCGTAAAAAAGAAAACGGAACCGTTAGGTTTACATATCCATGTGCCGCACTTAGTGGTTGGTCAAGGCTATGGAGACTCGCTCGAACCGCCTGCTGGTGTTCTCGGTGATCGGTGCCATTGCCGTCGCTCTGTTCGCGTTTGCGTTCTGGCTTCTCGCGGCCAGGAATCCTGATGGTCGAGAGTATCTGATCCGCTTCAAGAACAGCGTGACAGGCGTCAAAAACGGGTCGCCCGTCACCTATGCTGGCGTTTCCGCGGGTCTGGTAACAGCCGTACGATTCGACGGCCAAGACCCTTCGACCGTGCTTGTTACCGTCCGTCTCAACCCTGAGATACCGATCGTAGAAGGCGTCAAGGCGCAGATTTCAAGATCCTTCATTGGCGGGGACGCAACCATCATCCTGGACGGCGGACAGAAGGGGGCGTCGGCGATTGCGGCAACCAATGGCGAGTCCCTTCCGGTCATTCCTGAAAAGAAGGGCGGGCTTCTCGGTTCAGGCGGTGACCCGGTCACGCTGATCGAAAAGATCAGCCGCTCGGTCGATAACATTTCGACCGATCTTGATGAGAAGGGGCAGCAGCGGACCCGCGAGCGACTGGCCGAACTGAGCGCTAAGACGGCGGTTTGGCCTACCAAGGCGGCTCGACTGGCTGACGGGATAGCCGGGGCGGGAGACGGAATGCTCGGGGTAGGCAACTCGATCGCGGGTGTCGGCGAGCGCGCCACCCGCATCCGCGCCAAGCTGGAAGCGCATCGCGATGCCGGCCTTGGAATCGATGACAAGCTGCGCAGCGCTCAGCGCGCGGCGGAAGAGTTTCGTGGCGATGTGGAGGCGCTGCGCCCGGCCGTTCGCGCCCTCGAAGGCCGAAGCCGTGAGGTCACAGAGTCCGTTCGCTCGGCGCGATCCACGACACAGCGCCTCGGCGACCAGGTCGAGCGCGTTGATCGCGAAGGACTCCAGCTGTTCGGGGCGCCAAAGTTGCCCGATTACAATTCAGCAAAACAGCCGCCACCACCATCGCGCTAGCGCCAGCGCTTCGTGGTACGAGGGACGTTCATCCTCGGGACCGCCCCCGATTGTATTCAGGGATCTCCCCATATTGAACAAGGCGGTGGCCGTGAGCGCGTGAGCAGGACATGGTGGCGCATCTTGGCAACCGGTCGCCGATTTCAGCGACTATCAGGCATGGCGGAGGCGAGATTGAAATGAAGGGGCGATCGGGGAGCGGCAAGCGGGGCGGTCGGACTGGCAGGCCAACGGCAGAGGCAGCGATCCGCCTCACCTCCCATATTCTGCAAAGCGCTCGTGAAATGTTCTTCGAACATGGCTTTGACGGCGCGAGCGCTGATATGATCGCCGAGCGTGCAAAGATCTCGAAGCGGACTCTTTACGCCAGGTTCGGCAGCAAAGCGCGTGTGTTCGAAGCTGTGATCCTCGACGAGATTGACACGCAACTTCGGGCGCTGGAGCCGGCCGTCGATGCGGATCTTGCTGTCGTGGACAGGCTGCAGTCGATAGCCGACGTGCTTCTCGAGTGGCTGCTTACGCCGCGCATCGCTTCAATGGAACGTGTCGTAATCGCGCAGGCCGTGCGCTTTCCTGCACTTGCCGCGAATATTCACGAGTTCGGCTTCCAGCGCGCCGCTCAGTGGGTGGCGAGCATTCTCGGGGCTGCTGCCGCCAAGGGTGAACTCGATCTACCGGACCCCGTTTTCGCCGCTGAACAGTTCGTGACCCTCGTGATCGTCGCACCTATGCGCCGCGCGGCACTCGGCCTCGCCCCCCCGGCCTATGATGAAAACGCCCGCGCCCGAGTGAGACGGGGCATCGAGCTTTTTATTACTGGCTGTCTACCTCCCAAGCTCAGTACCGAGAATGTGCAATGACCAAGGTTGCAGAAGATATTCCGTTGAGCGAGCGGGAAAGATTTGGAGAGCTTGCACGAATCTTCGCACGTCACGGACTCGGTGGCCTCGCCTCACGCGTCGGGTTGGCGAGCGGTCCGCTGACATGGTCCGTCGAGCCGGACACACCAACTCGGGTAGTCGCGCTTCTTCGCGATCTAGGCCCTGTCGCAATAAAGTTGGGCCAGCTTCTCGCCACACGTGGCGATCTTCTGGGACCGGACTGGGTGAGTGCGCTATCGACATTACAGGATCAAGTTCCCTCGGTATCATTCCACGAGATCGAACCCGAACTCGTCTCATCTCTCGGTGCGCCCATTGCTGATGTCTTCGCACGCTTCGATCGGATACCAATTGCCGCGGCGTCGATTGCCCAGGTGCACGGTGCAGCCCTTCCCGATGGAACCGAAGTTATCGTCAAGGTGCGCCGCCCGGGAATAGCGACCCGCGTCGACGCTGACCTGAGATTGCTACGACGACTCGCGCGTCTGGCCGAACGGCGCGTGCCGGAACTGCGGCGGCTTAAAATTGACGAACTGCTGCGCTTCTTCGCCGAGAGCCTGTCTCAAGAAATGGATCTGAGCGCCGAAGCGGCAGCATGTGAGGGGATTGGGTCATTTCTTGACACGCTAGGCGTGAGGACACCGAAGTTCTTTTGGGACTATGTCGGCCGCCGCGTCAACGTCCAGGAGCGGCTTGAAGGAGTCTCGGTGCGCGGCGTCCTTATTGCAGTAAACGAGGTAACAGACGCGGCCGCAATTGCAGGCACCTACGCGGACGCCATATTGCGCATGATCATCTTTCACGGCCGATTTCACGCAGATCCTCATCCCGGGAACGTATTCGTTCTTCCAAGCCGAAAGATCGCCTTCATCGACTTCGGCGCCACCGGAACGCTGACTCCAAACCGTCGCTCGGAGCTGGTCACCCTGGTCCTAGCCATCGCGGGAGAAAATCCGCGCGCGGTCGCGGATGTGCTGATAAACTGGTCAGGCGACCGGACCGTTGAGGTGGATGGGTTGCAACGGGATCTTGAGTCTCTGATCGGTCAGTTTCGTGGCGCTGTCCTGAAACAGGTTGATCTGTCCGAGATATTCTCGCGCGTGTTCACGTTACTGCGCCAATACCGTCTGGCATTGCCGCCCGACCTTGCCTTGCTCCTGCGCACATTACTGACCGCCGAGGGATTGGTACGGACTCTCGACCCAGAGTTCGATATCGCGGCTAGGGCGATGCCGATCGCCCGCGAGCTTGCGCGCGAGCGAATTAGTCCTGCCGAACTGAGAAAAGGTGGGCGCCGCCTGGCCGCAGGAATCGGCCGCTTGGCCGCAGCCTCTCCCGACTTAATTGGACTGGTGGAGAAAGTAGCAAAGTCAGGTACAATCCCGGTTCATGTGTCATCACCATCACCGAACAAGGAGGGGCCGTCGCCCCAAAGAGATGTACTCGCTGCCAGTCTGATCGTAGGGGGAGCGGTTCTCTTTAGTCAACAAATATACGTATCGCTAGCTTTTTGGGGAATTGCTGTGGTCATATTTGCGCTTACTAGAAATCGATAGATTTTACGCCTCGGTTATATCCGCTACTTGATAGTCTGGTTGTATCCTCATCAACTTATGCCATGATAAAAAAGTTTAAAACGCTGGGCCAGGCCGCCGGGAGCTATTCGGCCCGGCCCAGCTTGGTTCACCTTCCCGCAAGCCCGGAGGGCGTGAGTGACTTGCCGGTGGTGAGTTCGTTTTCCAGCACGGGAACAGCCGTGCCGGCGATCTGTTGCAGCGCTGGATCGGTGCCGTCTTGGGCGTATCCTTTGTGGATTGCCCACGCCGCTTGTTGCACCTGCGCCGACTGGGTGAGATAGAGGTTGTCGAAAGCGCTCTTGGGTGCCTTTTGCAGCAACTTGAGAAGAGCAGCGCGGTCGGCCGACAACGCTGACGAAGGTGCCCTGATCGTGCGCTGATCGTTTTTGAGCGCTGCCATCAGTGCCTTCTGGCTGCTTTGTGCCTCGGCGAGGACGCGCTTGGCGTAGGATTTGACATCGTCCCGGTGCGCGCGCGTTGCGGCAAGCTGGGCAGCCTTTATCTGATAGACGTTCGCGTCCGACGCGGCGAGAACGTAGTTTGGGCCGCTTTGGCTGGCAATCGGCTCTACCCCGACATCCGCGCTGGTCATCGTTCCTGACGTGGATGGGGCAACTGCTTGGGCGAAAGCCGGAACCGACACCAAAGAAAGCAGCGTGGCGGAGATCACGATCTTCATCATTTTCCTTTCTGTTGACTTATTTTGAGAATTTGAATTCAAGGCCGCAAACGAAAAGGAAACCGGGTGGTTCCTTTTGTGGATCGGCTTGGCGATATGACGCGGTTTAGACCATACAGACAGAAACTCGGGCCATCGGACGCGGGCGCTTTCGCCAAGATCCGGGCTGGGCGAATATGCCCCTCGCGGCCTATCTGTTTCCGCTGTTGGGCTTCTTCCTGGCGCCGATCTATCCCACGATCTGCTCGATCGCCCTCAGCGCGCTGCCGCGGCATCGCCATCCGCCGATGGTCGGGCTGATCGTGATCTTCTCTGCGTTGGGTGGGACGATCGGGTCCTTCGCGACCGCGATGCTGTTCGAGCATCTGCCGGGAGCGCAGGCATTCTACTTCGTGCTGGTGCCGATGGCGCTGATCGCACTTCTCCTGCCGTCGATCCGCAAGCGTCAGGTGCGGAGAGCATGAGCCGGCCATCGACACCGGCGCAGCTGTTCGGGGCGTTGTTCGCTGCAGTCCAGGAACGCGGGCTGTTCGCCGATTCCAAGATCTTCGCCGATGCCGTGCCGCGCATTCCGCCACATGCGATCGTCTAGGCATGGCGAGCTGCAAATCCGGCGGACGACGCGGAACTGCGGGACTTCGTCGCGACGCACTTCGATATCCCGGTTTACAATGAAGACGCGCAGCCGGACGCCCAGCCGCTGGCGCAACACATCGCCGCATTGTGGCCGATGCTGACACGAACCACCGCCGGCGCACCCGGGAGGTCATGTCCGTCAACGTGGTGTAATTACGGGTGTGGCACCGGGCCGCATCGGTTAGGCGGCCTTGGGTGTAATCTGTAGCTGGGCGACCTCCTCGATCTGTGGTGTGGCGAGGGCGGCCATGCCCTCGATCTGCATGTAGCGGTTTTGGAGCTGGTATTCGTCGTTCTGCTCGAGGAGCACGGCGCCGATGAGGCGGGTGATGCTGTCCTCGTTGGGGAAGATGCCCACCACGTCGGCGCGTCGCTTCACCTCCTTGTTGAGGCGTTCGAGCGGGTTGGTGCTGTGCAGCTTGGCGCGATGCTGCTCGGGGAAGGTCATGTAGGCGACCACGTCGTGCTCGGCGGCGTCCATGCAGGCGCCGAGCTTGGGCCAGCGAGCGCGCAGCTGGTCGGCGACGTGACGCCAGGTCTGGGTGGCGGCGGCATGGTCGGGCTGGAGGAAGACCTGGCGGATCGCGGCGGCGACCATGGTGTTCTGGCCCTTGGGCACGTGCGCCAGCGCATTGCGCATGAAGTGGACGCGGCAGCGCTGCCAGGTGGCGCCGACGACGCGGGTGATGGCGGCTTTGAGCCCTTCGTGGGCGTCGCTGATGACCAGCTTCACGCCCTTCAGCCCGCGCTTCACCAGGTCGCGCAGGAAGGTGGACCAGAAGGGCTCGGCCTCGCTGGGACCGATGTGCAGCCCGACGATCTCGCGCTTGCCCTCGGTGGTGACGGCGACGGCGATTATGGCGGCGACGCTGACGATGCGGCCGCCTTCCCGGACCTTGAGGTAGGTGGCGTCGAGCCAGAGATACGGCCACTCGCCGGCGAGCGGGCGCTTCAGGAACGCGTTCACCCGCTCGTCGATGTCCTTGCACAGCTTCGAGACGCTCGACTTGGAGATGCCCGTCATCCCCATCGCCTGGACCAACTCGTCGACGCGGCGCGTGCTGACGCCGGCGACCCACGCCTCCTGGATGACGCTGACCAGCGCCTTCTCGACCGTCTTCCTGGGCTCCAGGAAGCCCGGGAAGTAGGCGCCGGTCCGCAGCTTGGGGATCTTCAGGTTGAGCGTGCCCAACCGCGTATCCAGGCTGCGGTCGCGATAGCCGTTGCGCCAGGTGCTGCGCTCGCCGGACCGCTCGTGACGACCGGCGCCGATGAGGCCGTCGACATCGGCCTCTATGATGATCTGCAGCACGCTCTCGGCAACGCTGCGCAGGAAATCGCCGTCTCCGGTCTTCGCCATCAGCTCGGCAAGCGGTAGTCTGTCGTCGGTCATCGGGAACAACTCCTCGGGTGGGTGGGGCTTCGACACTTCCACCATAACCGATGAACCCGGTGGCCACCGAGACGCCGCCGCCGGGGGTGGGGCTAGCCCCACCCCCGGCAACACCGTCATCTACACCAGGAAATTACACCACGACCGCGGACGCTAGCCGATCTTGTCGGTCGGAAGGTGAAAAAATCCCGCTCCTAGACAGCGTGTAAACGCACCACGCTCGCTGATTCTGGACGCTTGACGGCAATTTTCCAATTATAACGGTGCCCATCCGGGTGGTGTATGGGGCACCACACTAATGAAAGTGGACCCCATATGAGGACAGGGCCGGGCGCCCGTTCGTGGGGGTGATCGCGTTCGACGCTTAACTTATTGGTCAATGTTGCTCAGATGTTCTTGCCGCAATGACAGGCGGGGCGACATGAATCAGACACCACGCGGTAGGACGTCGAGCGCTTTTTCATGGTGGCTGCGAACAGGCGGGCTGCCTCTAGCGGTCAGTCCTGACGGCCTCGAACTCAAATTCAACCCATGGCACGATCCGGCGGACGGTCGGTTCACCTTTGCCGGCGCGGGACGCCACTATGGTGCCGATGCGACCGGCGGGGCGAGCCGTCGCACGTCCGCCCGCTCCGGCGCCGCGCGTGCTTCACGGAGGAACTGAACCCCGACACCGCCGTGAAGATGATGGAGGCCTTGGCTGGTCATCTTCAAGAAATGGACAAGGGATTTCTTCGTGAACTGGTGGTCGCATTTCAGATCATAGCCGAGAACTACAGCGGCGAGGAGCAAAAGGTAGTGCGCAGCATAGCTGATGGCTATTATCTCGAAGAGGCGTTGGCGGCCGACGGCCCCGTCAAGCTGGCGGAGTTGGAAGCGTTGCGCGACGCGAGGGATTGAACGACATGATGTGGACCCGTGGAAAATCTCAAGGCCGCCTGATGTCGGCGTCGACACTTGCATCATGTGACGTGCGACCGACCGAAATTCCCGAACGATCCGAGTGCCCGATTTTATGCCCTGTGGGGCACCAGATTGCCGGCATGTGACCGGTGGCGATGCCACGGGGCACCTGCCCCCTGACACGCCCGTCGCGCGTTATATGCCGCGATGAGCCCCGACGCCGACGGCATCACCCCGCATATCCACGCGATCGGCACCGCCGTTCCCGCACAGGATATCCATGACGCGTTCCGCCGCTGGGCGGGCGCGCGGCTGCCGGCGCGCGAGGCGCAGCTGTTCGAGCGGATGGCGGCGCGATCGGGCATCCGCTACCGCTGGTCCGTGCTGCCGCAGACGCCTGGATCACCGATCGACGACGGCGGCTTCTACGCGGTCGATCCGTTGCCCGGCACGGCGGCGCGGATGGCGATCTATGCCGAGGCCGCGCCCAAATTGGCGCTGGCGGCGATCGCCGATCTGGCGACGCGCGTGCCGGTCGACGGCATCACGCATCTGGTGGTGGCCAGTTGCACCGGCTTCGTCGCGCCGGGCATCGACCAGATCATCGCCGCGCGCCTTAGCCTGTCCCCAGCGGTCGAGCGCACATTGGTGGGGTTCATGGGATGCTATGCCGCGGTCGCGGCGCTGCGCACCGCGCGGCATATCGTGCGGTCCGAACCGGCGGCGCGGGTGCTGGTGGTGACGGTGGAGCTGTCGACGCTGCACCTGCAGGCGGTCGGCACGCTGGAGCCGTTGCTGGCGATGCTCCAGTTCGGCGACGGCGCGGCGGCGGCGCTGGTCAGCGCCGAGGCGCATGGCATCACGATCGGCGCGCCGTTCGTCGCGACGCTGCCGGATTCGGCGGCGCTGATCCGCTGGGACATCACCGACCGTGGCTTTGCGATGCATTTATCGGGCGAAGTGCCGGGGCGGATCGCCGCCGCGCTGCGCGACCCGGCGCTGGTCGCCGTGATCACCGGCGGGGCGGCGGTCGACGGCTGGGCGGTCCATGCCGGGGGCCGGTCGATCCTGGACGCGGTGCAGCAGGCGCTGGCGCTGGACGAGGACGCGCTGGCGGCGTCGCGCGCGGTACTGGCCGATAACGGCAACATGTCGTCGGCGACGCTGATGTTCGTGCTGGCGCGCGTGCTGGCCGGGCCGCCCGTGACGCGCGGCGTGGCGCTGGCGTTCGGGCCGGGACTGGCCGCCGAGGGATTTGCGTTCGGGCACGCAGCGCCATGACGCTGGCGACCCGCGCCATCGCCGAGGAGCTGATGGACGCGGACGACCTGTCCGCCGGAACCTATGCCGATGTCGTGTCCGACCTGGCGCGGGTGAACGTGGTGACGATGGCGGCGCGCCCGACGCTGGCGTTCCTGCGCCGCACCTGCCGGGTGGGCGGGCGCTATCGCGTGCTCGACGTCGGTTACGGCGACGGCGACATGCTGCGCCGGATCGCACGCTGGGGCGAGCGGCGCGGGATCGCATTCGAGCTGGTCGGCATCGACCTGAACCCGCGCAGCGCGGCGGCGGCGCGCGCGCGCACGCCGGACGCGATGGCGATCGACTGGCGCACCGGCGATTACGCCGATCTGGCGGGCGAGCCGTGGGACATCATCCTGTCCAGCCTGGTCGCGCACCATATGAGCCATGACCAGCTGGTCGCGTTCCTGCGCTTCATGCAGCGGCACGCGCGGGTCGGCTGGCTGGTCAACGACCTGCACCGCCACGGTTTCGCCTATCGCGGCTGGCCGCTGC
This sequence comes from Sphingomonas sp. CCH9-F2, assembly GCF_001556735.1. Lineage (NCBI taxonomy): Bacteria > Pseudomonadati > Pseudomonadota > Alphaproteobacteria > Sphingomonadales > Sphingomonadaceae > Sphingomonas > Sphingomonas sp. CCH9-F2. The sequence goes on from NZ_LSJO01000099.1 coordinate 18,947, forward strand.
TGGCGGCGCTGTTCCGCTGGCACCCGATCGTGCGGCATGACGGGCATCTGTCGATCGCGCGCAGCTATCGCCCCGACGAATGGCCGCCGATCCTGGCGGAGGCGGGCGTTACCGACGCGCGTATCCACCGCGTGTTCCCGTTCCGGCTGTGCGTCGAGCGCCGCTGATCCTGGGCGCCGGGCCGGCGGGCGCCAGCGCGGCGATCGTGCTGGCGCGCGCGGGCGCCGCGCCGCAGGTGATCGAGCGGCAGCGCGAGATTCCCGATGCGCTGTGCGGCGGGTTTCTGAGCTGGCGGACGCTGGCGGCGCTGGAGCGGCTGGGCATCGCCGCCGACCGGCTGAACCCGGCGCGGATCGGCACCGTGCGGCTGTTCGCCGCCCGGCGGATGGTAGCGGCGCCGCTGCCCGCGCCCGCGCTGGCGGTGTCGCGTCGCCGCCTCGACACCGTGCTGGCGGACGTGGCGACCGCTGCGGGCGCGCGGATCGAACGCGGGGTGACGGTACGCGCGGTCGACGAGGCAGGCGTGCGCACCGCCGATGGCGCGACGCTGGACAGCGGCGCGATGTTCCTGGCCAACGGCAAGCATGACGTGCGCGGCGCAGCGCGCCCGGCGGCGGCGCGCGGGGACGATCCGACGCTGGGGCTGCGCTGGCGCTGCCCGCCCGCCCCCGCGCTGACGCGGATGGTGGCGGGGGCGATCGAGCTGCACCTGGTGGCACGCGGCTATGTCGGCATCGCGTTGCAGGAGGACGGCAGCGCCAATGTGTGCATGGCGATCCGCCGCTCACGGCTCCATGCGGCGGGCGGCCCGGCGGCGCTGCTGCGCGTGCTGGCGGCGGAGGCGCCGGCGCTGGCCGAGCGGCTGGCGTTCGTGGGCGAGGGCGCAGGCGATGCGATCGCCAACGTCCCCTATGGCTGGCGCGCGACCGCCGGTGCGGTAGGCCGCTATCGGCTGGGCGATCAGGCCGCGGTGATCCCGTCGCTGGCGGGCGAGGGGATCGGGATCGCGGTGGCGAGCGGCGCGTCGGCGGCCGCCGCGTATCTGCGCGACGGAGCGACAGGCGCGCAAGGGTGGCAGCGGAGCTTCGCACGCCGCGCCGCCGCGCCGCTCGGCTGGGCAGGGGCGGTGTGGCGCATCGCCGAGCGCCCCGCGCTCGCGGCGCTGCTGTTGCCCACGGCGCGTGCGGGGCGGGTAATCCCGCTGATCGCTGCGCTGACGCGGATCGACGGGCGGCACGGCGAATAGCGTCGGGCGAGGCGCCCCGCATATATCTTGTTAACCATCGCCTAAGCCTCTATCCGCCAAGGGCGACGACATGGCCCGCGCCCGTTCCTCCGCAACCCGTACCGCCGCCCCGCCGGCATGGCGCCGCCGGCTGATGCTGGCGGTCAAGATATCCGCGTTCCTGGCGGTGCTGGGGCTGGGGGCGCTGGCGACCGCCGTGTTCATCGCGCGATCGCAGCTGCCCAGTTTCGAAAGCCTCAAATCCTCCCCCAACGGGCAGATGATCCGCGTTCATGCCGCCGACGGATCGGTGCTGGTGTCGCTGGGGCCGAGCTATGGTGAATGGCTGCCGTATGATCGCATCCCCGCGGTGATGCGCGACGCGACGATCGCGGTCGAGGACCGGCGGTTCCGCAGCCACCTGGGCGTCGACCCGATCGGCATAGCGCGATCGGTGATGATCCGCATCGAACGCGGCCGCTGGGTGCAGGGCGGGTCGACCGTCACGCAGCAGCTGGCGCGCAACATCTTCCTGAACAATCAGAAGAAATTCGGGCGCAAGTTTCGCGAATGGATCCTCGCGCTCGCGCTGGAGCGCAAGTTCGACAAGGACCAGATCCTCGAGCTGTATCTGAACAAGGTCTATTATGGCGGGGGCGCATAC